>NZ_LSMM01000075.1:0-24212 GCF_001566815.1 Marinobacter sp. Hex_13 | reverse complement strand
ACCGAAGCCTGGAAGGACAACTTCACCATCCGCAAGGATGGCACCGGTCCTCTCGGGGCGCTCTTACCCCACGCTGATTGCAGTGTCTATCTGCCAAAATCGAAAACTGAAGGGGTTGCCTATGATCGCTGGCTGGGGAACGTGCCGGCGCTGATCGGCCCCCTGAAAGCGAAGGGGCGACTGGTTGGCCTGTTTTACGCGGACAACGCGGCGGCGGACTATGTGCCCTCCGACGATCAGCTGACGGCGTTCGGACACTTTGTCCAGAACGCCCAGCTGTGCATCACGCTGCTATCGAGCCATTAATCCGCACTCAACGATCAGAGTTCATACAGTTTCGCAACGTGCAGGATCGGCCCGGTCGGCTGGCCGGTGGGAGAGCCTCCCACCGGCTCCAGGCTGATCGCCAGTGTTCGGCTATTGCTGAGAAGCGCACGCGCGTCATCATCCAGAGTTACCTGATAGGTTCCACCCACCGGAATAACCCCGAGCGACAGGGGCTGGCCATCCGCCGGCACGATCCACAATTCGTAATCCTTGCCCTGCTGGGCCGCCGTCGCGGCAACGGGACGCAGTTTCAATTGCCTGTCGAGCGATGACTCACTGACCAACCATAGGGGATCGCTCACGTCCGCCTGTACGATGGCGCCTGAAAGACGGTCATCCACCTCTGGCTCTGGCTGTTGCACCAGGACAACGGCCAGCACCAGCGCCGCAGCCGTTGCCAGCATGCTCCAGCCAGGCCAGAACCAACGGCCGGACGCATCATTGGCCGCAACTGCCGACTCGGGTTTATCCTCCCGGGCCCAAAGCCGGCGTTCGATGCCAGCCCAGACCGACGCCGGAGGCTGTTCTTCCTCAATGCGTGCGCCCAGGTGCCCCAGCTTCTCTTCCCAGAACCAGACTTCCTGGCGGACTCGAACCGACTCCATCATCCAGCGCTCGAAACGCCGACGGGCTGCCCCATGAAGGGAGCCAAGCACGTACTCCGCTGCCAATGCTTCTATTCTTTCCGGTGTCTTTTTCATCGTTCCAGACACCTCTTCAAAGCCATTAATCCGCGCCGAATCCAGCTTTTTACGGTTCCAATGGGAGAACTCAGGGCCTCGGAAAGCTCATCGTGGGTAAACCCCCGATAATAAGACAACAGGATACTGTCCCGCTGCGTCTCTGAGAGTTCATCCAGGCACCCGCGAAGCTCGGCGCTGCCCGCGACCCGAAGTGATTCGTCCAACGGGCCGTCACGTTCATCGGCAACACGCTCAAGGTGGGCATCGCCGGACGTCGGCCGCGATTTCCGATTCCTCATAAGATCGAGTGTGCGATAACGGGCAATCGTCAGCATCCAGCTCAGGGGAGCGCCACGCTCACTGTGATATTCACCGGCGTGGTGCCATATCTGCACAAAGGCATCCTGAACGGCCTCTTCTGCCAGATCTCGCTGACTGGCCAGTTTCAGGCAAAGCCCGAACATCCTGCCGGAAATTTTTTCATACAGCCGCTGAAAGGCCAGTCGGTCTTCCCGGGACACTGCGATCAGCAGTCCCATCAGATCATCCTGCTCAGAATTGCTGGTTACCATCTATACGATCCCTTGTTTTGTTCTACAGGTATTAGTCGACCTTACGTTCAGAATGCCCATCAGGATGCATGCAGGTCATCAGATCGGGCTCAAACACGCCGCTTTGATCAAAATCGTCCAGCGCTTTTTCCCACTTGGTTAACTCCAGGCCCTGGTTGGCAAGCCACGCGGGATTGAAATAGGTGTCGGTGTAACGGTCGCCACCATCGCACAGAAGCGTGACAACCGACCCGCCCTCTCGGGCGCTTTGCATTTCACTGGCGAGGCTCAGTGTGGCAATCAGATTGGTACCGGTAGAGCCGCCACAACGCCGGCCAAGATGACGTTCCAGATACCGGAGCGCGGCAAAACTGGCCGCATCGGGTACGCGAACCATGCGCTCAATCACCGTCGGGCTGAAAGAGGGCTCAACCCTGGGGCGACCAATACCCTCAATGCGCGAACCGCACTGGCCGACAATATCAGACCGCCCGCTAGCGAAGGCGTCATAGAACACCGAGTTTTCCGGGTCCGCCACGCACAGCTCACAACCCCGGGCAAGATGGCCGCCGTAGCGGATGTAGCGCCCGATGGTTGACGACGTGCCACCGGTGCCCGCGCTGACAACAATCCAGCGCGGTATGGGGTGCGGCTCCCGTCGCAACTGCTCGAAAATGCTTTCGGCAATGTTGTTGTTACCCCGCCAGTCTGTCGCCCTCTCAGCGTAGGTGAACTGATCCATGTAGTGACCACCGAGCTCACGGGCCAGACGCTGAGATTCAGCGTAGATCTCACTGCCATTCTCCACCAGGTGACACTCGCCCCCATAGAACTCGATTTTGGCAATTTTCTGTGCCGACGTCGTTCGGGGCATGACTGCGATAAACCGCAGCCCGAGGAGCTTGGCAAAATAGGCCTCGGAGACCGCTGTCGATCCACTCGAGGCCTCGATGATCGGGGTGCCTGGCGTAATCCAGCCATTACAGAGCCCGAACAGAAACAGTGAGCGTGCCAGCCGATGTTTGAGGCTGCCGGTCGGGTGGGTCGACTCATCCTTGAGATAGAGATCAACGTCACGCAGGCCCGGCAGGTCCAGCTTGATCAGATGGGTGTCTGCAGAACGATTGAAATCCGCATCAATGCGGGCAATGGCGTCGGAAACCCATTGGGTGCGATGGAGCATGTTGTTGGCCCTGAAATCAAACAAACACCATGAAGCATAGTCGCTCTGGGTCGACTTGAAGAATAACGCTATGTTGGACCGCCAGTCCCGCCACCTGACACACGCCTCACAAGTTGGCTGAACGTGGTGCACTCACTATTCATACTATGCCAGCCCACTTCCGGATAAGACGCTTTCAATTTTTTTTGGTGAGAACTGCATCCTTTTCTCTAATCGCTCCGTAACCCCCTTTGCAACACCAACAATAGAAGAGGAAAACGGAATGAATACTTTACTAAAACGCTCCGGCCTCGCCATTGCGGTTGCCGGACTCTGTATCAGTGCCGGCGCAGCAAACGCCTCAAGCCACCGCGAAGCACCCTTTATCACTGAAGTACCCAAGGTGGACGGGACCGATTTCTACATGTTCCGCAGTTACGAGACGGGACGTGCGGATTTCGTCACCCTGATCGCGAATTACCTGCCGCTGCAGGATGCGTATGGCGGTCCCAACTACTTCGATCTGGATGAAGACGCGGTTTATGAAATCCACATCGACAACAGTGGCAACGCACAGGAAAACCTCACGTTCCGCTTTCAGTTCTCGGACAACCTGAACGATATTCAATTGCCGGTCGGCCCAGACGGTGACCAGCAGATGGTTTCCGTACCGCTCAAGAACATCGGCGATGCCAGCGACGGCGACAACGTTCAGGTCAGCCAGGAATACACGGTGTCCGTAATTCGCGGTGATCGCCGTACCGGCACCGTTGAAACCGCCACCAACGTCACGGATGGCACCGCCACCTTCGACAAGCCACTGGACAACATCGGCGAAAAATCGTTTCCAGGCGGATACCAAGCTTACGCCAACCAGCACATCTTCGAGATTGGCATTCCAGGCTGCGCCACCAACGGGCAGGTCTTCGTGGGTCAACGCAAGGAAGCTTTCGCGGTCAACCTTGGCGAGATCTTCGACCTGGTCAACACCAACCCGCTCGGCCCACGTGACGGCGAAGGTGCCGGTGATCTTGCAGACAAGAACGTGACCTCCTTCGCCCTGGAAGTACCGACCGAGTGTCTGACCGGCACGGCAGTCACCGGAATGGATCAGCCCGTCATCGGCGGCTGGACCACCGCCAGCGTTCGCCAGGCCCGAGTCATCAATCCGCAACCGACCGTTGATGGCAAAGGTGCAACCGTTGAAGGCGGTGCATGGACCCAGGTATCACGTCTCGGTATGCCGCTGGTAAACGAAGTCGTGATCGGCCTGAAAGACAAGGACCGGTTCAACGCCAGCGAGCCCATGAACGATGGCCAGTTCGCTACCTACGTGACTCATCCGACCCTGCCCGAACTGCTGGAAATATTGTTCAGCAGCGCAGGCGCTGAGGCACCGAATAACTTCCCGCGGACCGATCTGGTAACAGCGTTCCTGACCGGCGTACCCGATGTAAACATGCCGGTAGGCGTGCAAACGTCAGAAATGCTGCGACTGAACCCGGAAATCGCAGCCACACCTGCAGCCTCGCAAAATGACCTGGGTGTTCTCGGTGGTGACAACGCCGGCTTCCCGAATGGCCGTCGCCCGGTGGATGACACCGTGGATATTGCCCTGCGTGTAGTCATGGGCGCATTGACCACTGATGCCCCGAACAAGGACGCCCCGTTTACCGACGGTGTGCAACTTGACCCAGCTGAGCTCCAGGAAGTGTTCCCATATCTGGCAACGCCACTGGCCGGCTCACCCAACTCATAAGGAGTGAATCATGAAACTCACTATGAAGTTAGCCGGAACGGGCCTGATAACCCTGGCACTGGCGGGGTGTTTCGACGGCTCCAGCAGTAGCGGCGGCGGTGGCGGTGACAGGCCAGATCCGGCGGTGGATTTCTCAACCTTTGTGAAGGCTGAGATCGCAAACACCGACGACACCCGTGAAGCCGTTCAGATCAACGACAAGGAGTTCAGCTTCAATGACCAGAATAATGAACAGGCCTTCGACGATCTGTTCATCCAATAGGACCCCTTGCCGGCCTTCAGTACGCCTGAAGCCGGCAAGCACATTCCCTGCCCTTCGGGGCGGGGCTTTTTGTGTCGGGCTGTGGTTGATGGCCGGTTTTCCAAACGTCGCAACCGCTGCACCCGGACCTATCGAGACAGATTTTTCCGACACCAATATTCTTGTTGAACTGCCAGAGCCGGCACTGACCACGTCCGAATTACCGGATTCGCCCGAGCAGTTGGCAGACACCGTACAAAATCAGATCTCCCGTGCCAGAAGCACCGGAGACCCCCGTTTCCTGGGCTATGCCGACGGGATGTTGCAGCGATGGTCCGGAGACATGACCGACCGCCTGCTTACCCTCAGGGCAACACTGGACCAGAGCCTCCACCGCTTTGACAGTGCCAGGAAAGACCTGGAAACCGTCATAGCCCGATCCAGCGCCACACTCCAGAAAAACCAGGCTCGGTTGCTGTTGGCCAACCTGGAAATCGTTCAGGGCAATTATGAAGACGCACGAAAGCACTGCGCCCAGTTGCAACAATCCTACCCCGGATTGATTGCCGACAGCTGCACGGCTCAGGTTGATGCCCGCACGGGTAGCCCCGAAGCGGCCTACCAGAAACTCCAACGACGAACAGACGCAACCGATGCCGATGTCACCAGCCAGCTTTGGGCGGAGGGAACCCTGGGGGATATCGCCGCGCAGATAGGCAGCCCCGCTGCGGAGGATCACTGGAAAACAGTGCTCAGCATCGCCCCCGACGATCTCTATACCCGCACCCAACTGGCAGACTGGTATCTGGGCCGAAACCAGAACGACAAGGTACTGGCCCTGACCGACGGCTATGAACAAGTCGATCCACTGGCCGTTATTCGGGCGATTGCCATGGCTGAGTCCGGGCACCCGAATGCAGAGACGTTGGCCGAAAGCCTCAGGGAGCGCTTCGCAGAGGCCCGTTGGCGCGGAAACCTGCTGCATCAGCGAGACATGGCACGCTTCCAACTGGACGTGGAAGGCGATGCCGAGACCGCATTGACCTTTGCGGCAGATAACTGGCGCAGCCAGCGCGAGCCCCTCGATACCCGGCTGCTGCTGCGTGCCGCCGATGCGGCGGGTGACAACGAGCCAGCCCGGAAGGTGAGAACCTGGCTGAAAGAGCAGGGGCAGACCGATGCACGCTACCCGGAGGCTGAATCATGAGGGGTATGAAACAATGGGGCAGCCTGGTGGTATCCATGGTCCTGCTGGCCCTGATCTCCGGAACGGCATGGGCCCACAAAGCCAGCGACAGCTTCATCTACCTGAACCAGGACCGGGGCGAGATACGGATCGATGTGGCACTCCGGGACGTCTCGGTGGCCTTGCCGCTGGACCGGAACGGGGATCGCCAGCTCAGTGGTGCGGAGCTCCGTGCTGGCCGGGACCAGATTACCCGATGGGTAGAGCAGGGCGTAATCTTGTCCAGCGCCCAGGCCGATTGCCGCCTGACCGGCCAGCAATGGGGGCTTGCCAGCCATAGCGACGGCCCCTATGCCGCCGGTCTCTACACCATTAGCTGCCCCGATGGCGCCACGCCCGACACCCTGACATACAACCTTCTGTTCTCACAGGACCCGCTCCATCGCGGCCTGATAAGCCTTGAAAGCGGCGGCACCAGCACGCTGGGGGTAGTAGGCCCTGACAGTCGCCAACTGGCGCTCTCCGCCGGAGACGCACCAGGAAGCCTGCAGCTGTTCGGAACCTTCCTGTACGAAGGTGTCATCCATCTGCTCATCGGCCTCGACCACATACTGTTTCTTCTGGTGCTGATGCTGCCGGCCACACTGAGAAAAAACGATGGCAGCACGCCGGTGGGGCTGAAGCAGCGGCTGTGGGAACTGACGGGGATCGTGACCGCGTTCACGGCGGCCCATTCCGTAACCCTGGCACTGGCAGCCCTTGGCATTGTTCGTCTGCCCATCGCCTGGGTGGAGACCATCATCGCCCTGTCCATAGCGGTGGCCGCCATGAACGTGATGTGGCCGATACTGGGCAGGAAAACCTGGAAGCTGGCCTTTGGGTTCGGGCTGATACACGGATTCGGGTTCGCCAGCGTTCTGGGGGATCTCACCAGCGGTGTTTCCCAGACCGTCGTGGCCCTCGCCGGCTTCAATATTGGCGTAGAGCTCGGGCAGTTGGGCCTGCTGGTTATTGCCTTCCCGCTGCTTTACCTCTGGGGTAAAACACACCTTTACGGCAGGGCAGTCGTTCCGCTGACACTGATTGCCGTAGGCGCAATCAGCCTTTACTGGGTAGCCGAGAGGGCAATGGCCATCTGAGCCTGGCCCCGGTGCCTTTCGACACCGGGGCTCCCAATGGCATATTAATCAGTGCAGTGCACGGAGTTGGCGTGGATACAGAGCGGCGCTGACCTCCGGTTCATCCAGCAGATCCGCCAATTCCATATCCACCTCGGTTTCCTCGCCTTCATCAGGCAGCGGCTCAAACAGGGTGTTCAGCCAGGAGGTTACTGACGGTGCTTCGTCACGACCGTATTCGGTGGACAAGGCCTTGATCCGTCGGAAGCCGATAATGCGCTGGTGCTTGGGATCACGGATCTGCTCAAAGCCACGCCAGTAGATGCGGTCGCGGGTGTGCAACTGCACAAACAGTGTGTCGATGGGCTCTGCCGGATCCTCACCACGCGCAGGCTGCTCTTCGTCGCTATCTGCCACTGACTGGGTGTCCTCTGACCCTGCTTCGGCTTTCGCCGGTTTCTTGCTGCGGATGGTGGTCCACGCCGGGTACAGCACGGCAACCGCATCGGCTTCCACATGCTCTCGGGCCGCGCGCAGGATCAATCCCCAGCGGGCCTTGTCGGCATCGGTTTCAAGAGAGTTAATGGGCAAATCGTAGCTTTGTTCGCTGGACAGTACGATCGCCATCATTGGGGCATCAAGCTCCCCCATGGCCTCGGCCTGTGCTACAGACACCAGTTCGTCGATTGCCATCGGTTGGTTCATAATACGCTCGCCTCCTCGATGCCATCAGGGTCGTTCAGGAAGAATGGGCTCTTCCTGACTCACAGCATAGCCTGTTCCTGCCATAAAGATAAACGTGGATACGGTGACCCCGGATCACAATGCGTTATTTATTGTTTCAGTGCATGGCGTCAGATCATTGCTTCCAGCAGTTCGTAGCGCCCAAACCAGGGGTTGGCCTCTTCCAGTTGTGCCGCCAGCTGAAGTAGGGTGCCTTCGTCTCCGTGCGGAGCGCCGAACTGCACTCCCACCGGCAATCCGGCGGCTGTCCAGGCGAGCGGGACAGACATCGCAGGTGTACCGGTAAGGTTGGCAAGCTGGGTAAAGGGCGTGCGGGCGAGGCTTTCCATAGCCATCTGGTCGACTTGCCCACTGCGGTGTACCAACTTGCCGGCTTTCAGCAGCAACATCAGCCGGGCAGCCACCTGCAGATGGGATGGGGTATCCAACTCGCCAATCTTCGCCGGCAACTGGCCAGCCGTCGGGCACAGGTACATGTCGTAACCTTCAAAAAACGCCCCCAGGGCGCGAGCAAAATCGTTCCACTGCTGGCGACGGCGCACGTAGTCCGGTAGAGGCATGGTCCGCCCCAACATACCGATCAGACGGGTATCCAGTTCGAAGTCGTCATCGCGGGCACCAAACTCGGCTTTCGCGCGGTCCATCAACGTAGACACTTCCCCGAAATACAGCCCCAGATAACAGCGGGCGAGGGCCATGCCGTCGAATTCCGGACGCGCATACTCCACCCGGTGCCCCAGGTTTTCCAGAGTGCGCGCAGTCTCCTCAACGGCATCCACACACTCCCTTGCCACGTCGGTTTCGTAGGGCGACGACGTAAATACACCAATCTTGAGGCTGCGTGGCGCCCGCTGCATCAGCTTGGCATAGGGGGCGGCCGGCGGTGCAATGGTAAAGGGATCTCCCACCGCGGGGCCAGCCAGCACGTCCAGCATGGCGGCGCTGTCTCGAACCGTGCGGGTGACCACGTGATCGGTCGAGGCGCCCGTCCATGCCTCACCCACCGAAGGGCCGGAGGAAATGCGACCGCGCGACGGTTTCAACCCGAACAGCCCGTTGTAGGCCGCCGGAATGCGAATCGAGCCGCCACCGTCATTGGCTCCCGCCATGGGTACAATACCCGCCGCCACCGCAGCACCGGAGCCGCCGCTGGAACCACCCGGTGTCCGATCCGTATCCCATGGATTACGGCAGGCTCCCCAGAGTTTCGATTCGGTGACTGCCTTCAGTCCGAACTCCGGCGTTGCGGTGCGGCCCAGGAATACCAGGCCCGCAGCCCGTGCACGGCGTACAAACTCTGAATCCCGGGACGCGATGTTTTTCTTCAATCCCCGGCTGCCGTAGGTACAGGGCTGGCCTTGCTGTTCCTGGGCCAGATCTTTAAGCAGCATGGGAACGCCCGAGAAGGTACTATCCGGTGTAGGCGCCTGGTTCAGTGCATCGGAGAACTGGGGGTGGCAGATGGCGTTGAGCTTGTCATTCACCGTGGCCGCACGCTCAATAGCGGCCTCACAGATGTCACTGGCCGCGACTTCTCCGCGGCGAATCAGGTCGGCAAGCGCTACCGCGTCGTATCGGAGGTATTCGGATTGCTTCATGATCGATTCCGTTTGTTATTCTGTTTTCGGGAGATTGGGGAAACCGGTATTTATGAACATGAGCTTTAAGCGTCACTTTCTTGCTGTCGTTATAATAGTCACATCTGTTATCGCGTCCACTTCGCAAGCGAGTAAAAACCCGCCGGAACCTGCCGAGAACTGGACCAGCGTTGTTCGCAGCTCACCGTACTGGTCAAGTCAGGGGGTATACCAGAACATCACAACCATCCGCCGCTGGGTACTGAAGGAGTCCGGTTATTGCTCTAAGCCCGATCGGCACATTCTGTTCGATATGCGCGGCCAGTTCCTTGGCTATATCGACGATGGCTCCGACCGTGAGGCCACCCAGGTTCGCCTGAATGATACCAGAGCCTCTCTGGCAGCCACTGGCCGCGCTGACGACTGGACCCCGGGCGGCCCCGACAGGACCGGATACCCCTTCGCCCTGTCCTGTCGACAGCCGCACGTCAACCTGGATGAAGCCGTGGCACGCTACCTTGGCACCCTGCCTTCGGAACTGATTTGGGGTGCCTGGGACGATCTGTCGTTCGCCTCTCAGGAAACACCACAGCCACTCCACGAGGCACTGATGTACGTTTATGGCCTGCGTGAGCAGCAGCAACGCCTCGATCTGCCGGCGAGCCTGCCCAAGTACCTCGGCGGCCAGGTATTGATCGAGAGCAGCGGCCAGCAAAGGGCGCACTCTGCCGCCAACGCCAAAGGCATCCTTCAGCTCTCACCCTCGGCGCTCAAAGACTGCCGGATCAAACCCGCCAACCACTGGCATCGATTGGCACAGATTGACTGCGCCCTCAAACTGATGGATCAGAATGCTCGCAACCTCAGGCCGCCCTTCGAGGCGCGCTTCGGTCACCTGCCCGACGACAAAGGGGATCAGCTTTTCACGCTGCTTCTGGTTCAGGCTTATCACGGCGGTGCCAGCCGCGTTCAGTCCCTGCTGGAGGACGAGACACTGTCGAAGCCTGCGATTTATTTTGCCCAGGAGCATGAGCGATTCAGTGCGGGAGACATTGCCTTTGGCATGGTGTTCCACAATTTGGGGCGGGATCGCTTCGGGCTGGCTTCGCTGTATTATGTGGCGGATGTTCAACTCGCCACCGAGGCGCTGTGTAAAACCGCGCGACTCGCTGATACCCGCTTCTGCCAATAAACCCGGAGCCCGCCTTGGAACTGACGTTCATCCCGGAAGGCCTGAACACCGCAACGGCCGTTTTCCTGCTGCTGAGCTCTGTCATTACGTCGATGATTACCGCCAGCCTTGGCGCCGGGGGCGGGGTTCTGCTGCTGGTATTGATGGCGTTCTGGATACCACCGGCGGCGATCATACCGGTTCACGGTATGATCCAGTTGGGTTCCAACGCCGGGCGAGCCACACTGACCTGGCAGCACACCGACTGGAAAGCCATTGCAGCCTTCGCACCAGGGGTACTGGTCGGAGCGGGGCTTGGCGCCTGGTTGCTGATCGACCTGCCGCCCTATCTGTGGCAACTGACCATTGGCGCTTTCGTGCTTTACCTGTGCTGGGGCCCCGCTCTGCCAAAGGGAGCCTTCGGCAGCATCGGGATCTTTCTTGCCTCTGCGTTAACCAGTTTCATTTCCCTGTTTGTGGGCGCAACCGGTCCCCTGGTGGCCTCCTTCATCAAGCAGATGCACACCGAGCGTTTCACCACCGTCGCGACATTCGCCACGGCGATGACGCTCCAGCACGCACCCAAGGCGTTGGTTTTTGGACTCGCTGGTTTCGTTTTCCGCGACTGGCTGATGTTCATACTGGCCATGATCGGCTTTGGTTTTGCCGGCACCTGGCTGGGGCTCCACGTGCTCAAGTCCCTGAGCAATCGGCACTTCAGCCGCGTGTTCAACGTTCTTCTGACCCTGCTCGCTCTGCGCTTGCTGTGGCAGGCGGGCAGCTCTGCGGGGTGGTGGTGATCAATCCGGCTTCTGCCGTGACGGTAAGGGAACCGTCACCACACGATTTCGCCCCTGGGCCTTGGCGGCGTAGGTGCCTTCGTCAGCACGCGCAACGACTTCCCGGGGCCCTGTATCCGCGACACCCATCTCGGTCAGGCCGATGCTGGCAGTCACTCCAAACGTCCTGCCGTCCTGCTCTATACGCAAGGCTTCAATACCGGCTCGGATTTTCTCGGCAAGCTCGACAGCGCGCTGCTGACCACAGGCAGGCAGGATAATACCGAATTCATCGCCACCAAGACGTGCCACCGTGTCCGACTGGCGCACGGACTGCGTGAGCAGGTCCGATAGTCGCCCCAGCAAATCATCTCCCAGCAAGTGCCCGCCTTCGTCGTTGACGGGCTTGAAGTAGTCCAGGTCGATCAGCATCAGAACGCTGGCCGCCGTTTTCTTGTTGGTATCCGTCAGGCATTTGACCAGGGAAGAATTGAACGCCCGACGATTGAGCAAGCCCGTCAGGCTGTCGTGGGTCGCTTCCCAGGACAGTCGCTCTTCTTCGCGACGGCGGGCGCTGTCGTCCCGGATCACGAATACCATACGGTGATTATGGCTTTCCCGGCGAAGATGAAGCATTGCCAGGTCTATATCGAAGAGTTGGCCCGCCCTGTTTCGCAGGGTGGCATACAGGCTATCCACATCGGCACTGCGCAGAAAATCGTCAGCCTCCCAGCGATGGTTCTCGTCTTCAATCGATACCAGCGTGAAAAAGTTCTGCCGCTCGCCGTTTTCGGCCAATCCAAGGAACCCGGACGCGGCCTGGTTGGAGTACCGGATAATGCCTTCGGCATCCACCATCAATACGCCTTCCTGCAATACGCCCAGAATACTGTCCGCGCGTTTCTGTTGCTCGGCCAGTTCCGCCTCGATCTCCAGTTCGTGGGTGATGTCCCTGACTACGGTGATGGTACCCAGTGAACGCTCCTCCGTCTCAATCACCGCCGTCATGGCATCCGCCCACACCACGCCACCTCCGGAGCGGCTTTTCAGGCGGAATCGCCCTCGGAACACTGTTTTGCTGCGCAGAGCCTCTCGCCACGCTTCAACCGTGCCAGCCTGATCCTCTTCGTATACGCCTTGAATCAGGGGGGTATGCTGGAGGTCACTGGAGCTGACCCCGATGATCCGCTCAAACGCCGGGTTCACGAACTCAATCCTGCCCAGAACATCGGTCTGGATAATGCCAATCGGCGCACTCTGGGTGAGCGAGCGGAAAAACGCCTCGCGCTCGGCCAGGGAGGACAGCACTTCGTCACGCTCTTCCATCACGGTGTTGAAGGTCTCCGCAACCTGGCGGATTTCCGTGCCTCCCAGAACGTCCACCGGCTCGGTCCGTATCCCCAGGTGGCGCTCACTGATCTGGAACCCCAGATTTCGCATGGGCGCCATCAACCGACGAAACACAACCAGCGCCAAGGGTGCCACAATCAGAATCACGATCAGGAGAGTCTGCGCAAAGCTGTCCGTCAACCGGCTGAGCGGCGCATAGGCCTCATTCACCGGCCACACAGCGGCCACAAACCAGGGCACCTGTGACATCTGGCGCACCGAGGTGATGGTTTCGGTGCCTTCCTGGTCAAGCGTCTGCAAAGTGCCTTCGAAGCCCGCCATCGCCTTCTTGTGAGCCTCGTTTTCAAGCCTGAGCGGCACCATGGTTTCACCGGTACGGCCGTGGCCCAGGGTTACACCGGTACGTGTGGCAATGCTGATATAGCCGGTTTTACCAATACTCACACCGCTGGTGTCTTCCATGAAGTTGTCGCCGTCGAGAAAAACCGCCCCTCCCAGCACGCCGATAAACCGTTGACGATGATCGAAAATCGGCGCCGTCATCATAACGGCGGGCCGCTCCCGGTAGTTCGACACATAAGGGTCACTGATAATGGAGGTGAGCTGGCTTGAGGTCTGGCGGAAATACTCACGGCCGCTGACATCCAGCCCCGTCTGCCGGAAGCTTTCTGGATACTCCGCAATGACCTTGCCACTGGCATCAAATACGTAGATCCCGTCGAACATATGTTGCAACGCAATCTCGCGACGGACGAGAAGGCGGGAGCGGGAGCGCAGCACCACCTCCTCCATGGTGAACCCTTCCGCGACATGGGTCAGGGTATCCCGGCGCTGGGCCAGGCGTGCATCAAGATCGCTGGCAACCAGTTCCGCGATGGTCTCCACCTGCTCCCTTGTCTGCCCCGCCAGTTCCGAGCGTCCCACCAGAGAACTGACCACGGCCACCGCCAGAGCAGCCAGCACGATGGCCAGGATGACAAAGGCAACAGCACGATTAACCAGGCTTGCTAGCCAGCGTCTTATCATCACAGCGGAGTGGCTCCCGCTTCATGGACGCAGGATAGGTTCGGGTTGACGTCCCTTAATGCTAAATATCTGTTTTTCACTGGATAACGTGTCGATTACTGGAGGATTTAATATTGGTAAGTCTAACAGAGACTCGGGTTTCAGCAGGTTACAGAACTTGCAATTTCAATGATAATCGTTACTATTTAGACCTATTTTCTTAACTGAGGTTTCCCCAATGTCCGAGTCCCTGCTCGCCGACGCCACCGGAATCAGCGCCGGCCCGGTCAGTCAGCTGCTGGAAATGGGCGGCCCCGTCATGATTGTGTTGCTGGCGATTGCCCTGGCAGGTGTTGTCACCTTTCTTTACCTCATGTTATTCGGCACTTTTTTTGCCCCCAGGTTTACTGCCAAACTTAAAAAGGCCATTACAAAATGGCAACAAAGGCCTGGCGACAACGTGTCGGAGGACCTGCAACGGTCCGCAAGCCGATACGCCCGACTGAACCCACTGCACCACTTGATCGTCAACACCATGAACGCCCGCAATGCCGGCACCGATCCCCAGCAGATTCGGGAGTCCGTCGCCAGGGACGCCCATGAAGCCCTCGAGCCGTTCGAGGCACCGCTCAAAATCATCGAAGTGATTGCCGCGCTGGCACCGTTGCTGGGCCTTTTAGGCACCGTTCTGGGCATGATGGAGGCGTTTGGAGCCATGGCCGCCACCGAAGGGCGCGCCAATGCCTCCCAGCTAAGCGGCGGCATCTACGAAGCACTCACCACAACTGCGGCCGGCCTGGTTATCGCCATTCCGTTTGCCGCACTGGCCGCCTGGATTGAATTCCGCCTGCGGCGTATCCAGAAAACCATCAATAGCGCACTGGTTACCATTCTCTCGGTCCCCGTCGCCACAACGGAAAGCGAATCGGCGTTGGAGACCCACGATGAGTCGGCACCGGCCACCGGCACCAGGACCGGGCGCGTTGTGGAGTATTCCGGGGACGAGCATCAGGGTCGCCTGGCCAATGCAACTGGTTGAACCACGCCCGGCACGCCCGATCCCGATCCGCATCACCCCACTGATCGATGTGGTCTTCATTCTGCTGGTGTTCTTCATGCTCACCAGCCGTTTGCTGCCGGTCAGTTTCATGGAGCTTAGCAACAGCACGGGCGACACCAGTTCAGTCACCGGAGAGCCGATCCCCGAAGTGGTCATCCAGCGTGATGGCCAGGCTCGCTGGCAGGGAGAAACCTATGGAGTGGACGGTCTGGTCCAGCAGCTCCGGGCCGGTGGCGTCAGCGAAATCAACCTCGCCACAGAGTCTGCCACCCAACTGACTCATTTCACCCAGGCCTACAGTCAGCTCACTGACAGTGGCGTTACCACGCACTGGAAGCGCACCCCTGACGCTGCGGAGCAGCCATGACGGATCTGGTACCGCCGCCCGTTACCTCGGGCAAGTCATTGATGGAGCGTCTCGAGGACGCTCTCCTGCCGCTCATCAATCTGGTATTCCTGCTGCTGATGTTCTTTATCGTGGCAGGCCAACTGTCAGACACCCCGTTGCCAGAGCTACCGGGCACCGGGCAACAAGCCGGTAATGAGCAGCCCTATGCCGATCTCACCGTCACTGCAAAAGGCGAGTGGCAAGTCGACGGCCGCACCGTAACGACGCAGGGCCTTCCCAAGGCATTGCCAGCGCCGGATGAAGAATCCCCGTTGAAAATCGCCGCTGAACGCGAGATTGCCATGTCTGATCTGGAGTCGCTGCTTCGTGTGCTGGAGGACAGCGGCTATCAGGAAGTCATCCTGCTGACGGAGCCCGCCAGTTGATGGGTGCCAGCAAGACCGTCCGTTGCCTTCTCCTGCTCGTTTCCGTTGTTATCACTGCAATTGTGGTGGTAATCGCCACGCCCGAGCGAATTCCTGAACTGAAACCGCTCGGAAACGCCGCCGTTAATTCCGCGCCTGCTATCAAGATTTCCCTGGCCGGCAAACCGGCGCCCGAAACGCCCGAACCCCAGCCCCCCGTTGAACAGGAAACGCCCCCCGAGCCAACTCCGAAACCAGAGCCAGAGCCAGAGCCAGAGCCAGAGCCAGAGCCAGAGCCAGAGCCAGAGCCAGAGCCAGAGCCAGAGCCAGAGCCAGAGCCAGAGCCAGAGCCAGAAATTGTGCCGGAACCGGAACCCGAGCCACAACCCGAACCTGAGCCGACACCGCAACCCGAAGTAACAGAGCCTGAGCCCCAGGTTGATGCGACTGAAAGCGACACGAGCACGGAGCAAGTGTCCGAAAACACTGCTGAAACTGCTGAAACTGCTGAAGAAGAAAGCCTCAGCCAGCAGGTTGAACTCACTGCCGGACAGTCCTCCGATGTGGACCGCTACCTCACGGAACTGAGCCGGCATCTGGGGCGCTACTACGAATACCCACGTCGGGCCCGTCGTCTTGGCCAGGAAGGCGCTCCGGTGGTGGTTTTCGAGTTCAGCCGTGATGGCACTCTGGTAAACCACTCTTTGCACGCCTCCTCAAGCCATGCGTTGCTCGATGATGCTGCGCTGGACATGCTCAAGGACGCCGAACCACTGCCGGAAGTACCCGACTCCATGAAAGGCCAGACCTTCACCTATACCCTGCCGATTAATTTCAACCTACGCTGAGCAATGTTGAGCAATTTTTTGCTCGATCAGCAAGATCTCGCCCCAAAGCCAGCAACCGATTGCCTGGCCCAGCCGTAGACTATCAACCTTGAAACCGTTACTTGCTGTTATTAAAGACATTTATATTTCTGGCACGGCCTTTGTTATGTGTTAAGTGTCCAGGGAGATCCCGAGGACACTTACTCATTCACACGTCATGGAGCAGACTATGCCAACTCCTTGTTATATCAGCATCGAAGGCCAAACTCAGGGCAACATCACCGCCGGCGCATTCACCTCCGACTCCGTAGGCAACATCTACGTTGAAGGTCACGAAGACGAAGTGCTGGTTCAGGAATTCAGCCACGTTGTCACCGTTCCGACCGATCCCCAGTCCGGTCAGCCTTCCGGTCAGCGCGTTCACAAGCCGTTCAAGTTCACCTCTGCGCTGAACAAAGCAACCCCGCTTATGTACAACGCCCTGGCTTCTGGCGAAATGCTGCCGAAGGTTGAGCTGAAGTGGTACCGCACCTCTGTTGAAGGCAAGCAGGAGCACTTCTTCTCCACCATCCTGGAAGATGCCACCATCATCGACATCCAGTGCAACATGCCGCACTGCCAGGACGCCGCCAGCGCTGACTTCACCCAACTGGTAACCGCGTCCCTGTCCTACCGTAAAGTGACCTGGGAACACGCTGTTGCCGGTACTTCCGGTGCGGACGACTGGCGTTCGCCGATCGAAGGCTAAGCCCTCAAGATATATCGCAATAGCGAATGGAGTGAGGGGCTGCGGTCCCTCTCTTCGCATTACTAACTATCAAAAGGAGTTTGGTAGTGAGCGATATTAGCCTTAACGAAGAAGACGTTGCTGCCGTTCAAGCCATTGTGAGTGCGTTTTACGGTGATCGAATAGCGAGTCGCTTTCATGCCGGAAGCATTACGTCAGAAACCGTAGAACTTGCCGCGCATCTCATCACTGAAACTGAGGAATGCAGCAAGTGGATCGACTCCATTCCAAATCCGAAGGATCTTCTCACTCCAGCCAACAGTATTCGAAAGTGGGCCCTGCGCGTTATCCGGGCAGCAGGCGAGCCATTCATTAGAGGCTCCGTTAGAATCAGCCTTACCTGCAAACTAACTCGTGGGTTACAATTCAAGAGCCCGTTGGAAGCCTCTCTTCGATAACATGGATGTGTGAGCAAATGAAAGTTTTGGTATTAATCGTTCTGGCCTTTGCACTCGCCGGTTGCGCATCGACGCAATCAGTATCGTTTTCGCCCAGTAAAAATTACGCAGTCTCTATTCAATCGGAGCTGTTCGACGCCGTTCGCATCGAAAAAAACGACATAACATTACTAAGTGATGGCAGGGCTATTGGATACCTACGGGTGGAACCGGTACCAGCCGACGTTGCTTCAACTCCCGAGTTCCTGAAAACCCTGAGATCTGCTTCGGAATCTGAAACTGTCAAGACCCAAGCACTGAACGTCTCCCCAGGATTTACGGGGTTCTCCGCACAGTTTCGTGATTACCTGACAGGCTACCTAATGAATGAGGAAAGCCCAGACACCATCCTCATTATCAGTTTCCCCGAAAGTGAGTTTGACAAAATTACTGGCACGATCTCGCCCGGTATCTGAGGCGCTTCCAAGCGCTAGACATTCGAATACGTTTTTTGCGCCCGGGAAGACAGAGCGAAGCCAGAATCAGACAAATCGTAACCACTTATTGATATCTGGTGGCAATTTGTCTGATTGCTTATTGAGGATTCAAAAGGCTGCTCGAATTACCAGTTCGTCATTTCTTAGTTTTAAAATACATAGCATCTGAGCCATAGCAAACTGGCAAATCGAAAGGTACCCTTGGGGTGTCCAGATCGATTCGCGGCAGAAGACTCACACCCAGGCTCGCCCAGAATGACCATTCCAACAAACAATGCCATTCAACTTGGTAACCTGATGTGTGCCGTAACCGAAGAGGTTCTCTGGTCACCCGCCCGACAATGGGTTCGCAATCAACTCCCCGCCACTACCCTGCTATGCCGTGTCGGCTCGGGCCAGGCCACTTACCATCGTTTTGACCCACGCCTGAAACAGCACCAGATCACCTACGGCAAGCGCATGATTATGGATAAGCACCAGCCTGATGCCGTTGGCGGCTGGCTATCCGGGCGGGAGATTCGCCAGAGAGAGTATTTCGGGGGTACGGTCACCACATTGAACCTGCTGGCGCACACCTGTTGCCACGAATTTGCGCACCTACTCCAGCATGTGTCAGGCCAGCGCTACCGGGGCTCCGTCCATAATCAGCATTTCTACCGGATACTGGACGAGCTCCACGCCAGCGGCGGTGCTGAGGCAGCCAGGCGTCATCTCGCCATCCAGGCCGAAAAGGCAGGGCTTTCCGTGCCCGACGATCCCATTGAGGCGCCAGATACACGCCAACTCATAGCGAACTGGACGATCGGGGATGCGGTGAGCTTTGGCGCCGGCAAACGTGAGCTGGAAGGTCGGATCATTCGGGTGAACCGGAAAACCTGCACCGTGGAGGGCACCGGGCGCAGCCGTGGCTTGCGATACCGGGTCCCCCTGGTTCTGTTACGCGCTCTCGCGGACTGATACCGCAAGCAGGTCGCGCAACTCCGGAATGCAGGACCCGCAATTGGTGCCGCACTTCAGGCTATTACCCAGGGCTTCTATCGACTGCGCCCCTTCAGCAATGGCACCGGCTATCTGGTTTTCCCCAACCTGAAAACAGCTACAGATCATGGCGCCCGGATCTTCCACGTCGACGTCCCGTGCAGCCAACAGCGCCCGGCGGCTGGAGTCGCAAAGTTCTGTTTCGGCAAAACAGCGATCCAGCCAACTGGTCTCCGGTATCAACGCCGGATCGCTGTCGACCATCAACACCGCTTCCAGTTGCCCGTTGACCAGCCGGGCGGCGCGAAACCGCCCCTGCGCCACATCGGCCATTACCAGATGCGCTTTTCCGCCCAGCCACTCTGTCATCGACGCCGGCCAGTCAACTGGCTGCCGCCCGGCCAGCCACCAACTGTCGCAGTATTGCAGTGGCACCTGGCACCAGTAGTCGGCCTGCCAGCGCCGCGGCCGATTGCGCCTGACCAGCAATCGTGCATGCCAACGGGCGCGGAATGGCGTTATGTCGGCTCGCCCATGTTTGGCCTCCGGCTGGCCCGAAACTGGGTCTGTCACTGATTCGGTCAGCAGTGTTGCAACCCCACTGGACGCAAACTGTCGATTCCAGTGGATGGGTATAAATACCTCGCCACGACGCTGTTCGGGGCTCTTTCGGACTCGCCCCACGTAACCGCCGTCACCGAGGCTCAACCGCGCCAGATGCCCCTCCTTCAGCTGGTGCGCAACCATGTCGTCGGGATGCACGTCGACATAGGGCTCTGAGCGGTGGGTCAGTAATCGTGGGGTGTTGGCGGTTCGGGTCATGGTGTGCCACTGGTCCCGTATACGGCCGGTATTGACCACCATGGGGTAGTCGTCACTGGTTTGTTGGGCGGGCAATCGGGTGTTGATGGCGACAAAGCGGGCACGCTGGTTGTCGGTGACAAAACGGCCATCGGAAAACAGTCGTGTCGAGCCTTCAGCCTCCACTCCAGCGCCCTCCATAACTGGCCATTGCACCGGGATCAGCGCTTCATAGCCGGCATCTGAAAGGTTAGCCAGCCCGGCAAGGTTAAATAGGCGCTCACCATTGTTCTCATGGGCAGACAGGGCCGCGTGTTCACGAAAGATATCCGCGGGTCGCTTATAGTTAAATGCCTCGCCGAACCCCAGTTTTCCGGCCACGGAACTCATGATCCACCAGTCCGGTTTTACTTCCGCGGGCAGGGGTAGGAAGCAACGCTGCCGCGAAATACGGCGTTCCGAATTGGTGACGGTGCCATCCTTTTCCCCCCAGCCAGCGGCGGGTAGGAGGATGTCCGCGAGGTCCGTGGTATCGGTGTGGGCGACGCAGTCTGAAACAATCACGGTGGGACAACGCGCCAAGGCCTCCCGAACCCGGGCCGAATCCGGCAGACTGACCGCCGGGTTGGTTCCCATGATCCAGATCACCCGGATATCACCACGGTGAACCGCCTCAAACATGTCCACGGCCTTGTAGCCCGGACCATCGGCCACCGCACCGGTACCCCAGAAATCCGCCACTCGTGATCGGGCTCCCGGGCTGTCGTAATCCATGTGAGCGGCCAGGGTATTGGCCAGCCCGCCCACTTCCCGTCCACCCATGGCATTGGGCTGGCCGGTCAGGGAGAAGGGCCCCGCTCCGGGCTTACCCACCCGGCCTGTCGCCAGGTGACTGTTAATAATCGCATTGCCTTTATCGGTGCCGGCAATCGACTGGTTTATGCCCTGGGAAAAGCCGGTGACGGTGCGCGGCGTCTGAGCAAACCAGGCATAAAAGGTTTCGACATCCTCCGGCGCAAGATCACACTGCTCTGCGACCGATTCGACGCTTGGGGCCGCCGCCCGTGCACTTGCCAATGCGTTATCGAAACCCTGGCAGTGCGCATCAATGTAGGCCTGATCCAGGCCACCTTGATCGGCGAGCCAACTCAGCAAACCGTTGAACAATACCGTATCCGTACCTGGCCGCAACGCCAGGTGAAGGTCCGCCAGTTCACTGGTGGCGGTGCGGCGTGGATCAATAACAACCACTCGACGCCCATCCCGCGCACTGGCCTTCATACGCTGGTAAAGCACCGGATGCGCCCACGCGGCGTTACTGCCAGCCAGAACCAGCAGGTCCGCCAGTTCCAGGTCCTCATAGCAACCCGGAACCACATCCGCCCCAAAGGCCCGTTTGTGAGCAGCCACAGCCGACGACATGCAAAGCCGGGAGTTGGTATCCACATGAGGTGTGCGAATGAACCCTTTGGCCAGCTTGTTGGCGACGTAATAGTCCTCGGTCAGCAACTGGCCCGACAGGTAAAAGGCCACCGACTGTGGGCCGTGAGTCTTGACGCTGTCCTGTATCGCATATGCCACCTCGTCCAGCGCCTGCTCCCATTCGCTGCGGCGCCCCCTGACAATCGGGAACAGCAACCGTCCGTCTTCCTGGCCGGTGGTTTCGTGAAGGCTGGCACCTTTCACACACAGACGCCCCTTGTTCGCAGGGTGGTCTTTGTCCCCGGCCACCGGTGTGCCGCCGTCGGAATAGGCCATCACGCCACAGCCTACCCCGCAATAGGGGCAGGTGGTATGAACCGGGTCCGGGCCAGTAGTGTTGAGTAAGTCCACGGTGTCTCCTGAGTGTTACACGCACAAAAAAGCCCGCAATGTCCGGAACTCCCTGAACAGGCAGGAACCGGGCATGCGGGCTTCGTTGCCAGCATTCAGTACCGGGATCAAGTAACCCCGGGCCTGGCAGTTTATGGTTGGCGTGTCAGCTTTCGCTACAAACGTTTCCCAAAGCCCGTGCAAATCCAGGGCCACTCCCGGAGAAAACCGGCCAGCAGGTGTTTCAGCAAACTCTGGGACCGCTCAATACCCCCGTGCCAGGAGTCATAACAGTGCAAAACGCTCAAAAACGCCCAATCAGAGCGCACAGTTAACGAATAAAAATATTTGCCCATGACCTTGAGAAACGGCTATTCCCCTGCTCGCAAGGCACTTCCCGTGACCCTGGCAAATTTATTGCAATGACACTGATGGAACCGTTTTGCTGACAGCGTTAAAGAGAAAGGCATCCAATGCCTGTACATCGAGGAAACCATCATGAATTCGCCAGAACCCCTTCGCATCCTTCTGATCGACAAGGACCCCGAACGGGCAAGCCAGGTTTGCCAGGCGCTCAGACATGAGGGCCATGAAGTCATTCGCCAGCGCCCGGATGCTACCGGCCTGACCGCAGCGGTTGCCCGCGACCAGCCGGACATGGTGATCATTGATATGGACTCGCCCGACCGGGATACCCTGGAGAACATGAGCACCCTCAACACTCACGCACCCCGGCCCATCGTTTTCTTCGCCGACCAGCCCGGTGATCGCGCCACCATCCATGCCGCAGTGAAGGCGGGGGTCAGCGCCTACGTTGTCGACGGCATACAGCCGGACCGGGTTCGCTCGATCATTGACTCAGCCGTAGCGCAGTTCGAATCCTTTCAGGCACTGAGGGCAGAGCTGGAGGAAACCCGCTCGGCACTGGAAGACCGCAAGGTTATTGAGAAAGCCAAAGGGCTGATCATGCGGCATGAAAACTGCGACGAGGAAACGGCCTATCGTATGCTGCGCAGCTCTGCCATGGAGCACAGCGAACGCCTGGCGGTGATGGCGGGGCGCGTTATCAAGCTGTTGGAACGACACAGCCAGGGCTCGGCCGGTGCCATCCAGAAAGCATCCTGATCAACGCTGTTAGGGAGCATCCATGGTTCGTCCAACCCCGCTTCACAAGCATCCCGGATTCAATGTCCGCCTCGGCTTTGTGCCGCTGCTCGATAGCGCACCATTGATTGTTGCGCGAGAGCTGGGGCTGTTTGATGCCGAAGGGTTGGACGTGGAACTGGTGCGTGAAGGCTCCTGGGCATCATTGCGCGACAAGGTCAGTTTTGGCCTGCTGGACGGCGGCCACATGCTGGCGCCGATGCCGCTGAGTATGTCCCTGGCGACCGACCGCCCCAAAGTGCCCGTTGTGGTCGGCATGGTGCTGAGCCGCAACGGCAACGGGATTACCCTCAGCGCTCGGCTGCATCACGAACTGACCCATTCAGCCACGGATCTGGAGAACCCCATTGCCACCGCTCGCGCGCTGATACGCGTGGCCAGGGGCAGAGGCGAGCCAATACGATTGGCCTCCGTGGCGCCCTGGTCCAGCCATGACCTTCAGCTCCGGGACTGGCTGGCCTCTGCCGGGCCAGACGCGGAAAAGCACGTGCAGATCATCCCCGTATCCCCGATACAGATGGTGGACGCGTTTCGATCAAATACCATCGAAGGCTGCTGCGTCGGTGAGCCCTGGAACAGCTTGCTGGAGTACGAGAAGCTGGGGCATATTCTCCATTCCGGCCACCAGATCTGGCAGAACGCCCCTGAAAAGGTTCTGGGTATGCGCGCCGACTGGACGGAGCAGCACAACGTGATGCACCGGCACCTGTTGCGGGCACTGCTTGCAGCCTGTCAGTGGCTGGATAACCCTCACAACCATCGCCTGCTACGGGACATCCTGGCCAGGCCCGAGTATCTGGGTGAACAGATCAACGTGCTGGATAACCACCCGTACAGTCTGTTCCATCCGCGATTGCATCAACACTTTTTTCGCCACTCCGCCAACTTCCCCTGGCTGTCACAAGCCCATTGGCTGGCAACCCGCCTGACGCTCCGGGGTCAACTCGGCCCGGTGGACGGCGCCATGGTTCGTCAGGTCGTCAGGCCGGATCTGTTCCGCAACGCCGCAGCTTCCATGGGCATTGACGCACCGGTTATCGACAGCAAGACCGAGGGCCGGCACCAACTCCCCTTTACCCTGTCGGGGCGCTACGGCCCCGTGGATGTTGCCAGCGACCGCCTGTTGGGAGAGCACCTCCACGACTGGCTGGCCGACAACCCCATGGCTACGCCCAATAAAGAAGCGTCACGCACTAAAACAGCCACGAAATCCCGCCCTCAATAACACTCATTTTTGTGCTCATTCATTATTATTTATAAATATCAATAATTTAAAAACATGGCACGCAGACTGCTTTGTCAACATGGACGATCTTGCATTCACTGCGCGGGTAAACGACAGTGACGAAAACTGACAGAACATCAGGCATTGAGGCCTGCGTCCCGGAAACGGGGGGCAGGCTTTTTTTTGGTTCATCGCGGGTTAGCGTGAAAAAGTAGGAGACGGCGGTAAAACCGGTTAGTTTTGAGTTCGCCAAAACAACAAAATTAGCCAATCCACCG
>NZ_LSMM01000074.1:0-24775 GCF_001566815.1 Marinobacter sp. Hex_13 | reverse complement strand
TATCCATGGCCTCCGCCACGCGCCGGAACCGGTCCTCTGCCGAGGTGTAGTTGTACGCTACAACGTGTTCCAGCAGCAGGGCGTTGCAAAGGCCATGGGGCAAATCAAGGTAGCCACCGAGACTATGGGACATGGCATGCACCGCCCCCAGGATGGCATTGGAAAACGCCAGGCCGGCCTGCATGGACGCCAGCATGATCTGCTCTCGAAGGTGCACATTGGCGGTGTTCAGTACCAGCGGCTCCAGATGACGGTTGATCAGCCGGATGGCTTCCAGGGCGTTGGTGTCCGTCAGCGGCCCGCTACCAGTGGAGACATAGGCTTCAATGGCGTGCACCATGGCGTCCACCCCGGTACAGGCCGTCAGGTAGGCGTCCATGGTTTCCGTCACTTCCGGGTCGATCAGCGACACATCCGGCACCACCGCCTTGCTAATGATGGAGAACTTGAAGCGCCGGCTGGGGTCGGAAATGATCGCGAACTGGGAGACATCGGCGGATGTCCCCGCCGTGGTGGGAATCAGGATCATCGGGGGCGAGGGCGAAGTAATGGTGTCCACACCCTCAAAATCAAGAATGTTCCGGCCATGGGCACTGACAATGCCGATACCCTTGGCGCAGTCCATGGGGCTGCCGCCGCCGATGGCGACAATCACGTCACATTGGCTGGACTTATACAATTCAGCCCCGGCCATGACTTCGTCCACTTTCGGATTGGCTGAGACGCCGGTAAATACCGTGACACGGAGACCCGCTGCCACCAGGATATCCATGATTTCCGCAACCCAGCCGGCTTTCTCCACGCCAGGGTCAGATACCAGGAACACATGTCGAGCACCAAAGTTACTGGCGAAGTTGGCTACTGCCTTGCGTGAGCCGGCACCAAAGATGATCTCGGGGGACACAAACTTGCGCAGGGAGGAAATGTCGTAGCTCATGTAAGGTCTCGCCATTATGTCGTTGTTATTATGTCTCACCCGGAGTTTAACCCAACCCGGGTGCCTTCTCATCTGGTTCCTCATCCTGAGACCTGTGCCGGGATTTTCGGCACCCAAACAGCGTAGGATGTTCCTACATTCGGGTCGATACCCGATTGGTATTATCGCTCGGCCAACCTGTCTCCAAGGATCCAGCTCACATGTCCGCTGATCAACCACATCGGGTACTTCTCAGGTACGACCGGGAAGACGATCGGGATGCTTTTCTCCAGGATTTTGCCGGGGCATTTTCAATTGACAGCTACTCCTCTGACCAAGAGGCCCTGGCCGCCATTGCACGGGGCCGATCCCTGCCCGACGCGCTCGTATTCATCACCACCGACACCGATCAGTTGCTGGCGTCTTCTCTACTTCAGCAGGTCAGCGATGGTGGCTGCTGCTTGCGAATCGTCATTGGCGGCCAGTTTTCCCTCGATCAGATCATTCACTTGCTGGAGAATAGGGTTGTCGACCGCTGCTACGCCAAGCCTTGGGACATCAACCTCGTACGCACCGACCTGTTTGCAGCCACCATGTCGGTACAGGATAACGCCGGGCCCACTCCCGTCGAGAGCGAACACCCCAAGCCGCTGGTACTAATCGTTGACGACGAACAATCGGCGACCAAGTACCTGAGCAAACAGCTGATGCGGATGCAGGACCGCTTCGAAATCCGCTGCGCCGCCAGCGCTCAGCAGGCTTTGGAGACTCTCCATCAGGAAGGTCACCGGACTGCAGTCCTGATGACAGATCAGCGCATGCCAGGCATGAAAGGACTGCAGTTGATCAACGAGATGCGACAGTCCTATCCCCATATTACTCGCATCCTCACATCGGCCTACGGGGAACTGGACGTTGCGCTGGGCGCGGTTAATCAGGGGCGAATCTTCCGTTATCAGAAGAAGCCGTGGCATGCCGCATCCCTGCTCCCGGTGCTGGACGACGCTATTGCTCAGCACCACGCATCGCGCCAGAAATCGGAGCAGTGGCAATTTGCACTTGCTGAGCGTTTCGAGGGCGTTCGCGAACGGCGAAAAGCCGCTCTTCTCAGGGCTCTGACCGAATCGCCATCAGTTCCCTTGGCGTCACGGGACGTGATACAGAATTTCCTGAGGGATATGGACGCCATCAGCACCTTGCCTCCCGGCGCCTCCCACTTTCGTGACCATAGCCCTGAGGCTCTGGATAACGCTCTGGTCCGCGGGCTACGCGCCGAACTGACTCGGTATTTGGAGATACCGTTAACCGACGCCGTTCCCAACAACGGTACCCTGCCCGACGCCATTCAGTCAGCGCTGGATGTGCTGTTGAGCGCGTCCGGAATGAGCCGTGACCACCTCATAAGAGAGCAGGATGAGGACGTCACGACCCTTCGGCTGGAAGCCGGCAAGAACCTCCACCTATACAGTCATGTCCTTTCGCCAATGGCGCGTGTTTCCAGCCAATTACTGAAGCAACAGGGCGCCTTGCTTGCGCTCTACATCATGGCCCAACAACAGGGCGGCCAAGTTCTCCTTCAGGGAGGCCAACAACGCTTCACCCTTGAGCTGTCGTTGCCTCTGCGCGCGCCCTCGGGCGGGAGCCGGCAGCCGTGACAAAAGATGATATCCGGCTGTACGTCACCATCGACAAGCGCCTGTACCGGGACGCCATCCTCTATCAGCTGCTTCTTGAAGAGAACATTGATCTGGTGGGCGAGTCCGCAACCGGTGTCGATACATTGGAGCAGTTGCCGACCGTCAGGCCTACCGTGCTGATCATTGAGGAAGCCCTGCAGGACAACGATGGCCTGACCATCGCCGAAGTGGCCCTTTCCAATCACCCCGCGCTGTCTGTGCTACTGCTGGTCGAGCGACCGGTCTCTCCAGCCCGCCTGGCGATCTATCTGGAGTCAGGCATCAAAACGGTTGTGGCCAAGACTCAGTCAGTACAGGAACTCATTCGATCCCTGCACTACATTCGCAACGGGCAAGTGTATGTGGACGCGGACTCGTGCCAGGCACCCGCTACCACAACATCACCAGATCTGGAGGCGTTTCACGCGCTATCTGCCCGTGAACGGGAAGTGGCACGCCTCATGGCGGATCGGGTCGCGTTCAAGACCATTGCGGATCGACTCGGGGTTTCCTATAAAACAGTGCACTCCTACAAGGACCGAATATTCATCAAGATGGGCTTTGAACGGCAACCGGATCTGATGCTGTTCATGAAACGCTTCAGGAACAATCTCGACTCATGAAAATACTCGACGGCCTGAAACAGGTTCAGCAACTTACTCCGCGCAAGCAACGACAGTTCGAGCGTTTCTACAGCGCCCAATCCCGGTTCCGTTTCCTGCCGGTCTTTGCGGACGTCTCGCTGCTAATCACACTGATCGGAACCCTTGCGCACATGATGACGCTGGCCACACAGCTTGGCCCTGCCAACGTTCCGAGCGGACTGTTTGTCTACACCACGATTCTCTCCTGTCTCATTGTGGCCCACCGATTCAAGGCCGTGCGTTTTCGCACGCCACTGATCATGTATCTGGTTTTCCTGAACATGGCCCTGTTCAGCTATCTTGCCTTTATCAAAACCGGTGGAGATCTCACACCGACGATCGGGCTCTACTTCTTCATCAGCTTCCTCGGCATCGTGACACTGTCGCCACGGCATACCCTGATCATGATCGCCATCAATCTGGCGTTTCTCTACGCCGCTACCTGGGCCGCGGTACCCGCAGCGGATGTGGCAACCAAGCTACAGGAAGTGTTGTTGAACTGGCTGGTTCTGATGTGCCTGGTCATTTCACCGTTGTTAGCCGTTTTTTTTCGTCGCTTCGTGCGAAACATCCTGGCGCTGCAGTTCCTGTTGCGCGACAGAAACCGGATGTTGAGCCGCACTCTGCGAACGCTTCAGGTGACTGAGGAAAACCTGATCCAGCAACAGAAGCATCAGGCCCTCAGTCACATGGCCAAGGGCCTGCTCCATGAAATCATGAATCCGGTCAACTGCTCCGTGCAGGCGCTGCAGTACGCAAAGGATATCAACGAAGACCCCGAACTGGGCGAAGCGATCGACGATGCCGCGGCGCATCAGAAACGCATTGCCGACATCGTCTCGGACCTTATCGATTTCTCTGTCCCTCATCCGGAGCACGCCAAAGAACTGGCAAACCTCACGGGGCTTATCAATGCCGCCACGCGCTTCACCAAACACAAACTGCGCGGCATTGACCTGGAGATCGACGTACCGGAAACCCTAACAGTACCTTGCTACCCTTCGGCGCTGACTCAGGTGTTCGTGAATCTGTTTCTCAATGCTGCCTCGGCGCTTCAGAGCCAACTGGATCGTCAGCCCGCCATCATTCATGTGTCGACGACTCGCGATGCCCGGACCCTTGATATCACACTGGCCGATAATGGCTGCGGCATTCCCGAGGAGGAGATACGTCGCCTGACGGATCCTTTCTATTCGACCAGTGACACACCGGAAAACCTCGGGCTGGGCCTTAGCATTTGCCAGACCATCCTGCGCCACCACGGTGGGACACTGTCGATTAGCAGTGCGCTGGGGCAATGGACGCGGGTGACACTGGCGCTGCCCCTGGAGGCCGATCGCGTCAGAACCTGAGCTGGGCACGCACGGTGACCGCATCCCCATCGGGGTTTGCCATCAAAGCATTGCCGCTGATGGTCGGAATCAGGTAATTCACCCTCAGCAGAACCGATTTACGCCAATAATAGTTGATCCCCAGCATCGCTATGGAGGCTTCGGCGCCCACATCCCGCTGCCGGAGATCCACCCCACTCCAGCGCGCCACCAGCTCGACGGCCCCCAGATGGCTGAGTGGGTCAATGCGGTCAAACTCGCCCCGGCTATACCCCCGGTGTTCGCCCGTGAGCAGATAACCCAGTTGGGCATAGCCGCCACTGAATTGCCACTCATCGCCCCCGACCTGCCTGACTCGCTGGGTCATCGCCTCCGAGGTGAAGGTGACCGAACCGCGAGTCCAGGCAAACTCACCACCCAGTAACGCCAGGTCATCCGCATCAAAGCGCGGGCTTCGGATCACATTGTCGGCACTGTAGACCTCCCCATGGTCGCGTATCTGAAACCGTTCGCCGCGCAAGTCTCGCCAGGAGCCGGCCAACCCCAGGTGGACCGTCTGGTGTTCAGAGCGAAGTGGGGCAAAGGTCACGCGGCCCGTTACCGCCCTGGGCGACTTGGCATCGGCATCTTCCCGGAACACGCCCAGTGCCCAGGTGGCCTTTTTACCGGCCCGGTTGACCATCACGCCTTCGGAGCGCCCCGGCGCAAAGGCGCTGGTCGCCAGGGAGCGTTCGTTGGTCATCAGGCTGGAATAGCCACTGGTACGCTCAAAACCGAAAGGCTCTTTCATCTGCCCCACCTGGACACCACCCCAGCCAAAACCATCGTATCGCAACCAGACGTCATCGAATTCCAGTACTTGCTCATCGCCGTCGTACTGGTAGTCACCATCAAGCTCGAAGGACCAGTGTTCGCCATAGGCCAGCTCGAGTCCGAGCCTGAGTTTCCGCAGAACCGTGTTGGTGGTCGAGTCAACGCCCTCCTCATCATAGAAGGCGCCGTAATGGTCCACACCACCCACCGCGTAGCCGCCGATGTCGGCCTCAAAATCAGTGGTGTCTGCACGCACCTGCAGGGAAAAGCAGGCCATCAGCCACATCACCGGCATTGCCCAGCGCAGATCGCCCATCATGATCCCTGCTCCATGCGGTAATGCATCCTTAGCTGCGCTGTATCCCGCAGAAAGCTCACGGAAACCACATCCACCCGATTCACATCCAGGCCAGTCCGAGATCGCAGGTCGGCAATCAGTTCGTCCTGACGGTCGGTGTGAATCAGGTCAATTTTTTCGTACTCGATGTCCTTCTCGCCGCACAATGGCAACATCATTCGGGTTTCCAGCAACAAGGCGATGGCGATCACCAGGCCATTCAGGCACGCCAACACCCAATGCGCCACGTTCCCGACGGCCGCCAACAGCGCCATGGCGATCACCAGAAACAGATAGGTCATTTCCTTGATGCCCAATGCTTCGGTGCGGTATCGCAACATCGAGAACACCGCGAACAACCCAAAGGCGAAACCCATGGACACGGTCACCGAATTCAGTAACGCCGTGACCAGGAACACACCCACGCCAAACAGGATGAACGAGGCGGCGTTTTCACGATGGTGGGAAAATGCGTAGTAACAACGGATCAGGATGAAAACTGAGATCAGGTTAATGATCAGGCGGATAAAGAAATGGACATCAACTGCAGATTCCATGATGACTCCTTGAAGTAGCGGTATTCTCTCGGGGCCCTGAGCGCATCAAGCTTCGACAACACTGGCTTGAAGCGGTTGGCCTTGATCCGGCCCCGGCACAGCAGCGCCGTGCCGATGCAGTATTTGCTGAAGCTGACGGGCCTGTGGCCCATCCTTTTCAGGATGTCCAGAACGGGTGAACGCCGCTGATGGCGCAACGATTTGACCTCCACCAACACAACGCCCGGCAACCCGATCCGCTGGTGTTCCCCGCTATGCTCGAAGCAGATATCCGTATCCACGGTAACCCGCTCGTGACCGGTTCTGCTGAGCAGCGTGATGCGATGGTAATGAACAAAAAGAGCCGGCAGCATCCGTGTCGCCGGCAGGCCCAATTGCTCTTGAAGGAAGTGACGCAGAATTCGTGCGTCTGGCTCCGCCCCGGTCAATACCATTCTCTGTTTGGAGGTGCGCAGTTTGTTGGTCTTGACCTTGACCTCGAGAAAACGCTCACCGGTGGCCCGGTAGTGGCGAGTGCGGACCTTTACGCGGTTCAGTTTGCCATTGTGGTGATCGAGGTAGAGCTGCCGGCCGGGCGTATCGAAATAGAGCGTGTCGTATGCCATTCCCCGACACCCGTTCATCTCCAGCACCGTGTACTCTGCCGTCAGCTCTGCCAGACACTGGTTCAGTTCGGCAGCGTCGATCAGATACTTGGTATCCACCCGATCCATCAACGCTGACGAGCTCTGATCCGCCAGTGAGTGGGATTCAAATGCGTTCAGGCTGAAACAACTGGCCATTATTCAGTACCCGGCAGGTATTCCATGGTCATGTCGATGTCCATATCCACATCGCCGGCGTTTGCGCCGCTGCCTACGCTGTTGAGGGTGATGGTGCCGGTCGCCCCCAGCGCCAGTGACACCACGTCGCCAGGTACGGATTCATCCACTTCAAAGAGCAGCGCATTGGTGGCAAAGCCATGGAGTTTATGGGTTCCGGGTATGTAATCGGTGTCTTCGATAAATACCTGCAACACATAAGGCTTGAAGCCCTGGGCGGCGTCGACACCAATCAGCAGCAAACTGTGCACGGCGGGAGCCAGCTCGGTGTCAACGGAGTACACCAGGCTGTCTACTTCAAAGGCAGCGAACGTCAGGCTCGCGCTGACCTGTCGACCATCCGGTAAGGTGAAACTGAATACTCCGGAGTCTGTGCCGGATACCGCTGAAACACTGGCAGTCAGATTGGTGGTGGCTGGCTCGGAGCAGTCCGGCTGGGTATCCTCCAGCAAGGTCACCGCCTCTTCCGGCTCGTTTCCGGCGATGGCGCTGAGCAACACCTCCCGTTGCGATCGCTCATACCCGTCGTCTCCGGGCATGCCGGTGCCAAGCAGGAAGCTTTCAACACTTTCAACGTCGGCCTCCGTGGTCCCAGTCAACACCATCACCCGCTCGATCTCCAGCTGCATCGCTTCTTCGTCCCAGTGGTTGGCCAACAGGTCTTCCAGCGCGTCCAGGTATTGCTGGCGGTATTCCGGCATCCCATAAAGCCGCTCCGCCAGACGGAAGTTACGGTACAGAGGCGCGGAGCCAGGCTTCAGGGGATGGGTTCCACGAAAGGCGGTATCGGCACCCCAGGGGATGAAGTGGAACAGCCCATCGTCCGGAGAATGGTAGAGGTAAAAGTTATTGGCGTTGCCGCTCGCTGAATCCCACGCTCCCAGCAAGGTTTCCATGGCCCAGAAACGGATGAACTCATCCACATCCAGCAATTGGGGCAACACGTCCATCATCGCCTCATCATCCAGCGCCATGGCGTCCGCAACGGCTTGCAGATCAGAGCGGTTGTTGGCGTCTTCGTTGGTCTTGGTCTCGAACCGGCGGATCAGATAGTTGCCGAAATCGGCCTGCTGCGCCTCATACAGATTGCCCGAGTCATCGCCAAACGTGCGCCGCAAAAAGGGCTTCCGGATAGGTTCAACATGGGCAAAAACCCCCAAATCCTCGCCATTGACGGTCACCTGGGCGTAGTTGCATAGCGGCGCCGCGATACCGATATCCCGGAACCGGTCGTAAGCCAGGCATTGACGGACATTAGAAGGATCCTGACGATTGTTGTTCAGGGTCATACGGGACACGTTCTGGTAAGTGCGCCCTTCCTGCAGGTCGTTAAAATCCAGTTTCAGAGAAGGCAGGTCCGGGCTGAGTGAACCGATAAAGCCTTTTTTCCGCACGTTCACGTTGCCCATGGTATCGCCGTCGATGGTGACGGTGGCGGGCAACTCGGTGTACTCGAACTCGGGCAGGCATTCGCGGGAGGTTTCAGCCAACGTTCGCGCCTCGGCTTTCAATGTTCGCCAGTTGCTGGCGGACATGGTGATTTCCACGTCGAGCAGGCGCTCCGGGTCAAAAATATCGCCATCGCCGCCGATGTTAACCGGCTCTACCGGTGCGTCAAAATCCGACGGGCTGGATTCGCTGCTGCTCCCACCGCCACCGCAGCCGGTCAATACCGCCAGAGCGCCCAGCAGAACGACTGCCTTTCCCGGAAATCCATCAGTCCCTATTTTCATTGTTTTGTCCCCACATCAGGCCGAATTGGCCGGTTTCTTGTCTGATGGAAGAGTATTGTCGGGGGGACTGAAAACTGTATGTAAGACTGTCTTACAGCGAAACGGGAAAGCGGACAGGCGTCACATTACTGATCGGTCGACTGCCTGCGATAAAACCGAAGCAATCGTTCCAGCATATCGGCAACGTTGCTCTGCTTGCGAAATCCGTGACCCTCGTCAGGGTACACATACACCTCCGGAGAGCCACCATTGCGACGCAGCGCATTGACGATGGCAGTGGTCTGCTGCGGGACCACCACCCGATCCTGCGCACCCTGGAAAAAGATCATCGGTCGACAGAGGCGATCTGCCTGAGCCAGTGGCGACCTCTGCTGCCAGTTGTCGGGACAGTCGTCGGGAGATCCCAACAACCAGTCCAGATAACCGGATTCAAATCGATGCGTCATCGCTCTCAGCCGCCGGGGATCACTGACACCGAACTGGCTGGCGCCCGCCGCAAACACGTCGGTTTGGACCATGGCCAGCAATGCGGTATAACCGCCCGAACTGCGGCCTTGGATGAAAAGCCTGGCGGGATCAACGGCTTTGTTGGCGACCAGCCAGCGAGCAGCACGTTCCATATCCGCCACGTCTACTTGTCCCCAGCTGCCCGCCAACGCCATGCGAAAGGCCCGGCCGAAGCCCGAACTGCCGCGGTAATTCACCTCAGCCACAGCAAAGCCCTGGTGACACCAGAACTGAGTCTGTAGGTTGAGAACCGGATACGCCGTAGAGGTCGGGCCTCCATGGGCAATCAGAATAACTGGCACCGACTTACGAACAGAAGCGAATAGCATTGGCGGGTAGAAAAAACCGCTGACGGGATCGCCACCACCGGCCGATGTCGGAACGCTAAAGAGTTCCGGCTGAGACAGCGTCATTTCAGGAAAGGGCTCTTCGCCACCGGACAGCGGCTCGGCATGTCCGGTTGCCCAATCGACCGACAACACTGTGTCGAGCCGGGTGGACGAGCGGGCAATACACAGCACCCTCTGGCCTTGCACAACCAGGCATCGAAAGTCGACGTACTCCCTTGCGATCCGCACGCCTGTTTCTTCATTCCCTGAACACAACCACAACTGCCCGACTCCGGCCTGGTACCGCACACGTACCCAGCCACCGTCGGGAAGGCATTGGTGGTGACGCTCGCCCAGTTGCCAGGGGGCGCTGGCATGATCCTCCCGCGTGCCATCCAGCAAGTGCCATTGCCCACTGGACGCCAGTCGCCACGGTTGCCACCACCCCTCATGATCCGACAACACAATCACGTCGTCGCCATCAAATATCGGCTGCTGCACACTGCCTTTTGAAGGCGAGGGCCAGCGTCGCGCCTGGGTCAGTGAGCCGTCCCGCTGAATCGATGCTGTCCAGAGTACGGAGGCAACCCAGGGCATGTCCGGCAGTGACCAGCTCACCCAGGCCAGGTGCCGCCCGTCGGCCGATACCGTCGGGGCGCTGTAAAAGTCTTCCGACTCGTGGAGTATGCAGTTCGCTGATTCACTGTCCGTTAGGGCAATACCCATCAGTTGCTGGCGGCCGTTCGCCTCACGCACTGCCAACACCCGGTGATGCGCCGCGTCCCAGGAGAGTCCGCCATAGCAGGCATCGTCGTCAGTGAGTGGAGAGCACGCCCCTGTGGCCGTATCAATGTGATAAACCTGCTGCCCGGACGCCTCGACGGCGAATACGCTTTCGGGCCCGGCACACAGCGCACCACCTCCATAACCGTTAACCTGGCTGCGAGCGCTGAAGCTGCGAGAGAGCAAAGGAATCCCGACACCCGCCTCCAAGGTCATTATCACATTGCCACCACTGACCGGGTCGGACTCCAGCCAGAATACACCGGTCGCAGATGCCGCTAGCTCTGTACGCTGCAAAAGCGCCGACGAGGCCTGTTCTGACGTCAGCTTTGTCGTTGCATCTGGCTCACGGGGCGCATCAGCCCCTGAAGAACAACCGGGAGTTGTTGGCGTTGCGATAGGTCAGCTCCTCCAACCCGGCGGTGGCATGGTCCGCCGCTTGGCGGGCGGCGAGGATGCGGTCATGATGGGGTGATTTACTACAAACCGGGTCGGCGTTGTCGGCATTACCGGTCAGCAGGTAGGCCTGGCATCGGCAGCCGCCGAAATCCTTTCCTTTTTCGTCGCAGGACCGGCACGGCTCTGGCATCCAGCTGTCACCCCGGTAATGGTTGAAACCCGGGCTGTCATACCAGATGGAGTGTAGCGAGGAATCCCGTACATTGGGAAACTCAATGGGTAACAGGCGGGCGCTGTGGCAGGGTAAGGCGGTGCCGTCCGGCGCCACGGTGAGAAACAAACTGCCCCACCCGTTCATGCAGGCTTTTGGCCGCTCTTCGTAATAGTCCGGGGTAACAAAGATCAATCTTATCGCCGAGCCGCCATCTGCCAGGCGTTTGCGATAGATGTTTACCTCGGCCTCTGCCTTTTCCAGCTGAGCCTTGGAAGGCATCAACCCCTCGCGGTTTTCAAACGCCCAGCCGTAGTACTGACACGTAGCCAACTCCACGTAATCCGCACCCAATCGCTCACACAAGCTGATGATATCGTTCATCTGGTGGATATTGTGCCGATGGATCACAAAGTTGAGCACCATGGGGTAACCCGCTTCTTTTACCGCACGGGCCATCGCCAGCTTCTGCTCGAAAGCCTTGCGTGAGCCGGCCACGGCGTTGTTCAGTTCCGAGTCTGAGGCCTGGAAACTGACCTGGATATGGTCCAGCCCGGCGTCGCGGAAGGCGTTCACCTTGGCCTCGGTGAGCCCCAGGCCGGAGGTTATCAAATTGGTGTAATAGCCCAGCTGCCTGGCTTCTGCAATCAGCTCCGGAAGGTCCTGACGCACCAGCGGTTCGCCGCCGGAAAAGCCCAGTTGGGCTGCTCCCATCTCACGGCCCTGGCGCAGCACCCTGACCCACTCTTCGGTGCTTAATTCCTGCTGGGTCTGCGCGAAATCCAGTGGGTTGGAACAGTAAGGGCACTGCAGTGGACAGCGGTAGGTCAATTCCGCCAGCAGCCATAGGGGCGGACCAATACCAGGGCGATCGCCCGCCGGCATGGTGTCGTGCTGACTCATGGAAACAGTATCCAATGCTGCTGTTCGGCGTCCTTGAGGAAATCACTGACATCGTTTGCCAGGGATCCCGCATCGGGGAACTGCTGTTCCAGGATAGCGACAATATCGGCCACCGTGCGCTGGCCATCCACTTCCTTCAGCACCGCCCCGGCGCTGTCGTTCAACCGCACCATACCTTCGGGATACAACAGCACATAGGCGTTCTGGGCCGGCTCCCACTGGAAGCGGAAACCCGGGCGAAGTCGCGGTGTGCGCTCCATGGGCGTGGCCACTACACCCCCCGGTGCCAGACTGGCTGGTTGGTTACGGTGTGGTACGGCGGCGTGCGGTGCTGATAAGCCATAGTCAGGGCATCCAACATAGACCATAAGATATCCAGTTTGAATTGAAGGATTTCCAGGGCACGGGCCTGCTGTGCCGCGGTGGTAAAGTGATCCAGGGTAATCGTCAAACCATGCTCCACGTCACGGCGCGCTTCCGACAGCCGCTTGCGAAAATAGGCATAACCATCGGTCTGGATCCAGGGATAATGCAGGGGCCAGCTATCGAGCCGGGACTGGTGAATCTCGGGTGCAAACAGCTCCGTCAGGGAGGAACAGGCCGCTTCCTGCCAGGTCGCCCGTCGGGCAAAGTTCAGGTACGCGTCTACCGCAAACCGCACACCCGGCAGCACGTGGCGCTGGTCGAGGACCTCGTCCCGGGTTAGCCCTACGGCTTCCGCCAGGCTCAGCCAGGCCTCGATACCGCCTTCGTCGTCACTGTGCCCATCATGATCCAGTACTCTTTGGAGCCACAACCGGCGCACTGAGGCATCCGGGCAGTTGGCCATGATCGCTGCGTCCTTGCGGGGAATGTTGATCTGATAGTAGTACCGGTTAGCGACCCAGCCACGAATCTGCTCGGGAGTACAATCACCGCCATACATGGCTTTATGGTACGGATGGTGGATGTGGTAGTACTGGCCCTTTGCCCGCAGGGCCTGCTCGAAATCCCCGCGATTCATGACAGGTGTAGCGAGTGCGTTCACGAGGGCACCTCCATATCCAGATGCATGCCGTCAAACGACACCTCAATGCCGTGCCTGGCCAGCACGGCCCGTTCCGGGGAGTCTTCGTTGAGAATGGGGTTGGTGTTATTGATATGGATAAGGATTTTCCGGCGTGCTGGCATGGTATCCAGCACATCGATCATGCCCCCGGGGCCGCTCTGGGCAAGATGCCCCATTTCCTGACCGGTACGGGTACCCACCTCGCAGCGCAACATTTCATCGTCGTGCCAAACGGTACCATCCACCAGCAGCGTGTCGGCTTTGCGCATCCACTGCAGAATCTGCTCATCGGGCTGCCCGAGCCCCGGGGCGTACATGACGGTTTCACCACTGCGAGTGTCTTCTATGAAAAGCCCAATGTTGTCTCCCGGGTGGGGATTATTCCTGCGCGGCGAATACGGCGGCGCATTACTGAGTAACGGAATGGCCGTCAACCGCAACGCCGGGGCGCAGGGAATGGAAAAAGACTGTTGATCGGTACAGGGTACTTCATGCCACTGGGGGCCACCGCTCCAGTGGGTGAGCATGCGAAACAGTGGAAAGCCGCTGCTCAGATCTTCATGCACCTGGGCGGTACACCACACGTCCAGGGGCAACCCCTCGCGCAACATCAGCAAACCGGTGGTGTGATCCACCTGGCTGTCGCACAGCAACACCGCGTTAATTCCGGTATCCCGAAGCGCACGCGCCGGCTGCATGGCATCAAAGCTTGCCAGTTGAGCACGAATGTCAGGAGAGGCGTTGCAGAGAATCCAGTGCTCGCCGTCTTCGCTTATGGCGATGGATGACTGGGTACGTGCGCTGGCGTTCAGAGTCCCTTTGCGGAAGCCATCACAGTTGGCGCAATTGCAGTTCCACTGGGGAAACCCTCCGCCGGCGGCGGAACCGAGGATACGAATCTGCATAACGAAAACTCCAGAAGCAAAATGGCCAGCGCACGAGGCTGGCCATCACTTCTCAGCGGTTGGCGAAGTACATGGTGACTTCGAAGCCGATCCGCAGGTCTTCATAGGCTGGCTTGGTCCACATAACGCTTACCTCTTGTGATGATTGTTGTGGCATTGAGGATCCGTTAACCGGTCATCCGGTAACTCACCTTCAATCCTACCCAGTCCACGAAAAGGCAAGTATGGTACTTTGGCACTGATTTCCGGCCGACCCGGGCCCAGAAATTCATCCTTTCGACCCATTCCGGTGAACGACGGCGCAGACACAAAAAAAGGCCCTGGGAAGGACCTAAAAATGGCAGGAAGACCCATCCACCCCCACCAGTCAACTACAACCCGGTAGAGATGCACCCCGGCCAGACACCGGGGAGGAATGTGCACATCCATGTGCTGACTCGCCACCGGGCCTGTGTGGGAGGGCCCGGGCACAACAATTATTGGCCGACTTAGAAGAAGCCCAGCGGGTTGATATCGTAGCTGACCAACAGGTTCTTGGTCTGCTGGTAATGGTCCAGCGCCATCTTGTGGTTCTCGCGGCCAACGCCGGACTTCTTGTAACCACCGAAGGCAGCGTGCGCCGGGTACTGGTGGTAACAATTGGTCCATACGCGGCCCGCCTGGATGGCGCGGCCCATGCGATAGGCACGGTTGATGTCGCGGGTCCAGAGACCGGCACCCAGACCGAACTCGGTATCGTTGGCGATGGCCAGGGCTTCTTCCTCGTCCTTGAAGGTGGTTACGCCCACCACCGGGCCGAAGATTTCCTCCTGGAACACACGCATGTTGTTCTTGCCTTTGAACAGCGTGGGCTGAACATAGAAGCCATTGTTGTAGGCATCATCCATCTCCTCACGGCCACCGCCGGTCAGCACTTCCGCGCCTTCCTGCTTGCCGATGTCGAGGTAGGACATAATCTTGTCGAACTGCTCCTTGCTGGCCTGAGCGCCGACCTGCACATCGGTGTCGAGCGGGTTACCACGTTTGATGGACTTGGTGCGCTCAACAACCTTGGCCATGAACTCCTCGTACATGTCTTCCTGCACCAGCGCACGGGACGGACAGGTACAGACTTCACCCTGGTTGAAAAACGCCAGCACCAGGCCTTCCACACACTTGTCGATAAACTCCGGCTCAGCCTGCATTACGTCTGAGAAGTAGATGTTCGGAGACTTGCCGCCCAACTCTACAGTAGAGGGGATGATGTTCTCGGCCGCGCATTTGAGAATGTGGGAGCCCACCGGTGTGGAGCCGGTGAAGGCAATCTTGGCAATACGCTTGCTGGTGGCCAGGGCCTGGCCCGCTTCAATGCCGTAGCCGTTGACGATGTTAACCACGCCCGGGGGTAACAGATCGCCAATCAGGTCCATCAGGATCAGGATGCTGGCTGGCGTCTGCTCGGCTGGCTTCATCACCGTACAGTTGCCGGCTGCCAGACAAGGTGCCAGTTTCCACACAGCCATCAGCAGTGGGAAGTTCCAGGGAATGATCTGGCCAACCACACCCAGTGGCTCATGGTAATGATAGGCCACAGTGTTGTTGTCGATGGCGCTGGACGTGTCTTCCTGGGCGCGGATACAACCGGCAAAGTAACGGAAGTGGTCAACCGCTAAAGGAATGTCGGCGTTCAGTGTCTCGCGAACGGCTTTGCCGTTATCCCAGGTTTCGGCGACCGACAGCATTTCAACATTCTGCTCGATACGGTCGGCAATTCTCAGCAGGATATTGGAACGCTCAGTGGTCGAAGTTTTTCCCCACGCTGGCGCGGCCTTGTGGGCGGCATCCAGAGCCAGGTCAATATCTTCGGCCGAGGAGCGGGGGATCTCACAGATGACATCGCCGGTCACCGGCGTGATGTTTTCAAAGTACTGACCCTTGACCGGGGCGACCCACTCGCCGCCGATGTAGTTCTCGTAACGGGGTTTGAAGGAGACGACGGAGCCTTCCTTACCAGGTTGTGCGTAGATCATGGTCTCGACCTCTTGTTGTGTTTGTCGCAGGACAACGCGGCCTTGCGCGTTTACCTATTCAATGTAGACCCCGGCACTGGATAGTTGAATGATTCGATGGAGGTGAAAAACTCATCCCTTGGTAGTAAACGCCAGGGCATGGAGGTGGGAAATTACCACCTGTTCGGCAGTGTCCACGACGTCAGGAGGGAATTCGTCCTCTATCCCAAGCCTGCGTAGTAATGGGAAGCGGCCTACAAGGAAAAAGACAATCTGACCCATGACGGTATGGGCCTCGATGATGACCCGGCGCTCGTCGGGTGACCGGTCCATCACGACCGCAATCAGGCGGGTCAGGTGCACATGGACACGTTCGAAGGTTTCCTCGTAGAGGATATCAAACGCCTCAGTGGGACTGGCCTGTTCGCGCATCACCAACATGAGCCAGCGGCGAGCCTCCGGGGCCTGGGCGAACTGGCGAACCATGCGTTTCACGATGAGTTCGAGTTGGGCCAGGGCCTGATCGCAATCACTGGCGCTTGCAGCCGATTGCTCGCCAGTAAAACCGAAAACTTCTCTCATGCGCCGGGCAATATGCCGGGCAATGGCGTGGTACAAGCCAGTCTTATTATCGAAGTAATAGGCAATGGAGCCGATATTGGAATCGGCGGCTTCGGCAATCATGCGGGTCGTGGTGCCTTTGAAACCATATTGACCAAACAACTCCATGCCCGCCAGGATCAGTTTTTGGGCGGTTTCGTCTTCGGCTTTGCCCAGCTCGTTTGCCACTGCTTTCTCTCCAAATGCACTATGTTGTCTCGGTTGCATGAGGCATCTTCCCTGATTCGCGGGCAAAAAAGTAGGTGTACAGCACCGGCACCACGCCCAGACTCATCAGGGTTCCCAGGCCCAAACCAAAGGCCATGGCGCTGGCCATGGCATAGAATAGCGGATCTTTACCCACAATCAGCGGCAACAGTCCGAGGATGGTCGTGGCAGCCGACATGACAATGGGCCTGAGCCGTCGAACGGAGGCGCGGACAACGGCCTCCTGCAGCGAATGCCCCTCGTCACGACGTTCCCGGTCGATTCGTTCGATCAGCACGATGGCATTATTGATGATAATGCCGGCCAGGCTGTAGATCCCCAAAAGTACCATGAACCCGAAATCCGCCCGCAATGCCAATAGGCCCATTGATACGCCCAGTATCACCAGGGGAATGGTGACCACGATCAACAGCGGGCGCTTGTAGGAATTGAACTGGGCTACCAGCAGGATCAGGATCAACCCCAGGCACAATGGCAGGTTGGCTTGCATCGAGGCCTGCCCTTCGGCGGACTGCACCACCACGCCGTCAAACTCAACCCAATGGCCCGGCGGCAAAGAGGCCTCCAGGGATCTCAGTGTTGGGGTAATGCGAGGCATCATGTCCTCGGCAGTCAAAGCATCGTTTCGTCCTTCGATGGTAATGGCGCGAACCAGATTGTGCCGGTCGATCCGGTAGTAGCCATCGTCCAGCCCGATTGTCGCCACCTGGTTCAGGGGAACACCCTCACCAGGGTCGTTCAGCGGGTAGACCACTAGCGATTTCAGGCGCTCCAATCGGGACCTCACTTCAGGCGGGTAACGCAACACAATGGGCACCAGGGTGTCGCCCTGGCGTAACTGGCTCAGTTGATAACCATCAATGGCTCCTTTCAGCGAGCTGGCAATATCGGCAGAGGTGACACCGGCGCGATCCGCCTGTGCCTGGTTAACCTCGATACGCAATGACGGTATGCGTGCTTCCCAGCTCTGACGCACGTCCCTGCCCCCCGGCATAGCGCGGAGTTCTGCCTCCACCTTTGCCGCAGTATCGTAGAGCACCTCTCGGTCTGGCCCCTTGACCAGAATCTCCAGCAGGTTGGAATCTGAAGGCCCGAGGAACATCCGGGTGACCTGGGAGGACAGTTGCGGAAACTCCTTAGCCAGCAGTTGCCGCGCCGCTGTCATCACCGATGCCATCTGGTCCCTCTTTGCCACGTTCAACACCAGGAAGCCTCTATTCGGCGCCGGATCGATGGGGGTGAGTGACAACACGAACCTGGGACCACCAAATCCGGCGTAGGCCGCCACACCCGTCAGTTTGTCACCCAGAGATTCGGTGAGCGACCGGCTGACCGCCTGAACCTGCTGGTCCGTTGCAGAGGACGCACTGTCAGATGGCAGATCCAGGTAGACCAATACCTGATGCCGGTCTGAATCGGGAAAGAACTTCTTGGGCACCACCTGCATCAATCCAATGCCTAGAAACAGCAAAGCCACCACCGCTATCAGGAATAACGGCCGATGCCGCAGGCAGCGTCTGAGCACTACCTCATACCCACTGGACATAGCCCGGAACAGGCGCTCGGATAATGCCGCCAGCCCGGTTTGTTGCTGAGGTGCACTGCTATCGGAATCATCAGCGGGGCGTTGCATGAAGCGATGACACCATATCAGCACCACTGTCATCGACAGCAGCCAGGACGTCAGCAACGACAGGGCAATCACTATTGATATCGACCGGGTATATTCGCCCGAGACATGTTCCGCCAACATCAGTGGCAGGAAGACCAGAATGGTGGTCAGCGTGGACGACAGAAGGGGCATAGCCAGTTCACCCCCGGTCTGTTTCAGCGCCAAGTCACGAGACTTACCCTCCGCCAGGCGGACTTTGAAGTCCTCCGCAACGACGATCGCGTTGTCCACCAACAGCCCCAGGGCAATGACGAGGGTTGCGAGGCTCATGCGCTGCAACGTCATGTCGAAGAGCCCCATCAATGCCAGGGTTACGAGCATGACTGCCGGTACCGTTGAGCCGACTATCAGGCCGGTGCGAATGCCCAGAAACAGAACCACAACCGCCAGAACAATAGCCAGGGTCTGTATCACACTGAGGCTGACGCCATAGACCGCATTGGCCACCTGGTCCGCCTGGAACGTCATGATGTCCAGGTTATAGCCCGCCGGCAGGCTGGCCCCGATGTTGTCCAGGCGAGCCCTTACGGCTTCGCCATAATCAAGGACGCTATAGCCATCAGCCATGGAGATGGCAAATACAATTGCACGCTTGCCATTGTGGTAAGCGGTGTTAGCGGGAGGATCCAGATATCCCCGATTGACCGCTCCAAGGTCCGCCAGGCGAAGGGAGCCACCATCGGGCAACCGAATGTCCGATGCCCGCAGGGCTTCCAAGTCCGGAAACGCACCCGACACCTGCAGTGCCAGCCGCTGCTCTCCGGATTCCATAACGCCCGCCGGTGAGATAACGTTTCGATCACTAAGCTGTGAGGCCAACTGAACCGGCGTCAGCCCAAGATTGGCAAGGCGGGATTCACTGACATCGATGTAGATGCGTTCCGGCTGCACACCGTGCAACTCCACCTTACGGGTTCCCTCCACACCATACAGACGGGCGCGCACATGTTCGGCAATCTGCAGTTGTTCAGCCTGGCTGAACTGATCTGAGGTGAGCGCAGCAGTGACCACGGCCACATTACCGAAATCGTCATTGACGACTGGCGCCTCAGTCCCCTCCGGTAATTTACTGCGGGCACTCTCCACCTTCTGGCGCACGTCATCCCAGATCTGAGCCAGATCGAAGTAGCGATCCTGAATCTCAACATGAATCAGTGACTGCCCCCGCATCGAGGTGGACCGGATATGCTCCACCTCGGCAACCTGTCGAATCCGGGTTTCCAGCGGCTTGGTGATCCATTCCTCGACCTGCTCGGCGGGTAAGCCAGCAAAACGGGTACTGACCACCGCCTCGCGGACGGTAATACTGGGATCCTCCCTGGTGGGAAGCGAGAGGTAGCTGAACGCGCCAAAGAACATGGCGGCCACGGTGGCCAACAGGACAACCGGACGGAAACGGAACGCGAGCTGGGAGAGGTTCATGACCACCTCAATGGAACTGTTGTGGGCCCTGGCCCAGAATGCTGACGCGGTCACCTATCGAGACAAACTCGACACCGCGCGCGACAACTTTCTGCCCCACTTGCAGGCCCCCGGTGACCACCGCCTCGCCGTCTGCTACCGAGAGTACTTTCACCGGCACGGAGACCAGTTGGTTAGCGTCATCAAGCAGCAGAACCCGAGGCTCACCCAGGACTGGGTATAACAGGGAAGTCAGTGGCACACGAAAGGAGTCAACCGACGTGGTCATGCTATCGGTCGCTATCTTGAAAGAAACTTCAGCGGTCATACCAGAGCGAAGCCCCGCCATGGACCCAGTCATACGGAGGATAACCGGGTAATCATTCCCGTCAGCGGCGTGACTGCCAATGTGTGTTACCCGCGCGGTCGTCTGTGCGCCGTCCAGTGCGGGCACTGACACTGACTGGAGGCTTTCTGCCTGAACCTGCCCGATGACGTTCTCCGGCACCCGGGTCAACACGTCAAAACCGTCGCCACTTGAAACAAGGTTGAAGATGACCTCGTTGGCCGCCACTCGTTGCCCGGGTTCAGCGTGCCTGCGTGCCACAGTGCCATCGAACGGTGCCCGCAGGCTTGTCTGTTCCAGATCCCGCGCTGCCAGTTTCCGGGACGCGACGGCGGAGTCCACCCTGGCCCTGGCACCAGCCACGGCTGCCTCTGCGTTTTCCAGGGTAGCTTCACTGGTATGCCCGCCCTGGCGCAGCCTTGTCAGCCGCCGTAGCTCGCGCTGAACGTCAGCAAGGCCTGTCCTGGCCTCCACCTCTGCCGCCTTACTGCGTTCATACGTCAGTTGGTAGCGCTCGCCATTCAACCTTGCGAGGATATCGCCACGCTGAAAGGCATCGCCAACATCCAGGGCCAGATACTCCACCTGGCCAGTTACTTCAAAGCTCAGCTTGGTTCTTCGGCTTGATTCCACCCGGCCCGGCAAGGTCATCCAGGACATCGATTCAGCCGGCTCAACATTTGCCACGTCCACTAGCCGTGGCGGAGACGAGGTATCCAGTGGTTCAGAAGCCGGCGAGCAGCCGGCCAGTATCAGCACCGCAAGAATGATTACCAGCACCACAAGCCACCCCTGTTTAATCACCTGATTAAGGCATCATATAATCATTTGATTAAAACTGAAAGGATGTACCATAAAAAAGGGCTGCCTTCCGGCAGCCCCTTCTAGACCCGATACCGAGTCGGTAAACTCCAGGGATCAGTTGCTCGCAACACGATCCTTCGGCAGCTTGAACGTCCAGACCATACCGCCCTGGTTGAAGTCCTTTACCACCTTGGCCACTTCACCGCCCCAGAGCGGAACCGCACCTCCCCAGCCAGAGGCAACCGAGACGTACTGCTCGCCGTCCATGGTCCAGGTGACAGGCGTACCCACAACGCCGGAACCGGTGTTGAACTTATACAGCTCTTCGCCGGTCTTGGCGTCAAAAGCCTTCAGATAGCCTTCGGGCGTACCAGTGAAGACAAGGTTGCCAGCGGTTGTCATCACACCACCCCAAAGCGGAGCGGTGTTTTCATAACGCCAGACTTCCTTGCCGGTCTTTGGGTCCATGGCACGGAGCACGCCGATGTAATCGTCATTAGCTGGCTTGATGGTAAAGCCCGCACCCAAGAAAGCCGCGCCTTTCTTGTAGGAAACTGGCTCGTTCCAGATATCCATGGACCATTCATTGGACGGCACATAAAAAAGCCCGGTGTCCTGGCTATAAGCCATGGGCATCCAGTTCTTGCCGCCAAGGAACGCCGGCTGGGCAACAACAACTTCACCTTTACTTCCCTCCATTGCGGAAGGATCGCCCGGGCGGCCACCGTCCTTGAAGATCGGACGACCGGTCTTCGGATCAAGGCCTTCAGCCCAGGTGATCTTGTCCACGAATGGGAAGCCGCGGATAAAGTCGCCGTTCTCACGGTTCAGAACGTAGAAGAAGCCGTTACGGTCAGCGGTTGCCGCCGCTTTCACGGTTTTGCCCTTTTCTTTGTAATCGAACGAAATCAGCTCGTTGACACCATCGTAGTCCCAGCCATCATGAGGCGTGGTCTGGAAGTGCCATTTGATACTGCCATCGTCCGGATCGATTGCCACCCGCGAGGATGAGAACAGGTTATCGCCAGGGCGCAGGTGTGAGTTCCAGGGTGCCGGGTTACCGGTTCCGAAGAACAGGGAGTCGGTGTCCTGATCATAGGTGCCACCCAACCAGGTCGCAGCACCGCCGTTCTTCCACATATCACCCGGCCAGGTCTGTCCGGCTTTGCCGCCGGAAATGCCGTTTTCAACCGCCTTGCCATCTTTGTAGACATAGCCCATATGGCCTTCAACAGTCGGGCGCATCCACACCAGCTCACCGGTATTGGCGTCGTAGGCTTCCACCTTGCCGACAATACCGAACTCACCACCGGAAACGCCGGTGATCACTTTGCCTTTGACAACGATAGGTGCGGCAGTAATGGCATAACCCGCCTGGTAGTCGGCGACCTTCTTGATCCACATGGGCTTGCCGGTGTCTTTGTTCAAAGCCACGAGTTTGGCATCGAGAGTGCCGACAATAACCTTGTCGTCGTACAGGGCAACGCCGCGGTTAACCACATCACAACAGGGCATGATGCCGTCGGGCAGACGCGCGTCGTACTGCCAGATCTCCTCGCCGGTTCTGGCATCAATAGCGTAAACACGGGAATAGGAGGCGGTCACATACATCACGCCATCCTTGATCAATGGCTGCGACTCCTGGCCGCGCATTTTCTCGCTGCCAAACGAGAACGCCCAGGCTGGCTGGAGGTATTGAATGTTGCTGGTGTTAAGGTCTTCCAGGATACTGAAGCGCTGACCCTGGGTACCCATGCCGTAACTGACAATATCGCCCGGCGTTTTATGATCGTTCATGATGTCTTCGTCGGTGACCGCTTGGGCCCCATACGATACCGCCAGCGCCAGGGCACTGGCCGCAATGCGAATCCCGAACTTGTTCGATGTCATGGTTGCGCTCTCCAAGTCTCTTGTTTTCGGTGCTATCGTTTTTGTTTCAGGATGAACCGGGAACTTTTCCCGCCTCTGAAGTGATTCTTCGCTTTGGGACGAAAACCAACAATTACCCCCCGGCACTGGTTTTCTCATCACTTGGTATTACTACCTCCAAAAACAAAGCCCGCGAGGGCTTCGCGGGCTTGATGTATCGCTCGAAATAAAGCGGGGAGTCATCAACGCTGACCTTCGGCCTTAGTCAACGCTTCCTCGCTGAGAAATTCCCGATAATATTGGGGAACGCTATATCGCAGCCCGAGCTCCGCAAACAGTGCTTGCATGTCGCCGGATTTCACCAGGTCACCGATAATGGCTTCGATCGCATAACCGAGCTGGCGATGGGTATGCTTGATGGCCATGCCCACGTCCCAGACCTGCTTGCCGATACCCGGGAAGCCGTTCCCTGCCAGCTGAAATTCGGTATTTCCAGGGCGCCCAAGCTCATGATCGATCTCGGCGCGCATGCCCATAACGGCACTTACCGTGCCATCGCGCATCGCGTTGAAAGACTCGCGAACATTAGGGTAATGCCTGACCTGCTCACGCATGCGACCCTGCAAGCCGGAGCTCAGATAGAAGTCCGGAAGGGTGTCGATCTCTACGCCGATCGGGTGATACTGGAACTTGGCGACGGTGTCGACGCCTTCGATCTTTTCGGGGTTGAAGGCAATTTGCCAGGTTTCCTGCTGGTAGGGGCCGAACAGCACCACCTGTTCGTTGATGTATTCCCCGGTGGAATCCTGCATGTAGGCATATTGCTTGTCATAAGGCACCCGCATCATCACGTCTGCCAGCCGGCGCTTGGCGAGGTAGTGCCCTTTCCAGACATTGTTTCTGAGGTCATCCCCCAGGTTTTCATCAGGCACAATCCAGTGCACCCGGAATTCAACGCCCATGGCCTCGGCAATCTGCTTGCCCACTTCCACGTCAATGCCACGGGGTTCTCCGTTCACCTCGTAGGAGTACGGCGGGAAGTTTTCATAAACACCGACTTTCAGATAACCGGATTCGAGAATGATGTCGTAGGTCCGGTCCGCAGGCCTGTTCAGCAACGGATCGCCGTCGTCCACTTCCTGCGCCGGGACCACCTGGAAAAACAGCATCAGTACGATAATACGGGACAGTGTTTTCATTGTTTTCTCCCCAACGACGTCAGGCCGGCACAGGGCCGGCCTGAGTACAGGCTTTGTGTGAACATCCGTGAGGCGATCATTCCGGCTTCGGCAGAGACTCCACATAAGTCCGAATGGCCCATATGGCGTTCTGGTCCAGTGTCTTCTTCCAGGCGGGCATGCCCCTGTCAGTGCCGTTGAGCACTCGGGTAACGTAATACTCGTCATCCCACTCGGTCAGCTCACGCAAGTCGGGCGTCAGGCCGCCGGACATAGCGCGGATACCGTGGCAGCCTGCGCAGTTGCCGGCGTACGCACTCTCTCCCACGGTCACGGCCTGGGCATTGTGCTTGCCATACTCATTGCCTTCCCGAAACGGGTTCTGCGATCGCACTTCGTCACCGAGTTCAGGCAGGTCACCAGTGTCCACCTCCTGTGGAGTCACGTTGCCGTGAGCCATTACCAGACCAGCAGCTCCCAAAAGAGCGGCTGCCAGCAGCGTGTGAAGTGAAAAGGACGTGGTCATTGTTGCTACCTCTGCTATTTGATTCCTCATCCATTGGCTGTTGGTTTTGTCAGGCGCCAATGTGCTTGCTCCCAGTCTAGGAATCGCACCGCTCAATCCGAATGCCACTTTGGAGGTTTTGGTGTAGTTCCTTGGTAGTAGATGCGAGGGGTTGCTGCAGAAATCTCATCCTTTAGTACCGGCAGATTCCTACTTTCTGAATATTCCTGAGACTTTTTCCCTTCTCTAAGCTGGAAGCACAACAACAAAC
>NZ_LSMM01000073.1:0-24789 GCF_001566815.1 Marinobacter sp. Hex_13 | reverse complement strand
ACTGCTCACCGAGAAAGACCGCCTGGTAATTCCCGTGCCCCTGTACCACTGCTTCGGCATGGTGATGGGCAACCTGGGCTGCATCACCCATGGCGCCACCATGATCTACCCGGGTGAAGGCTTCGAGCCCAAATCCGTACTGCAGGCCGTGCACCAGGAAAAAGCCACCGCCCTGTACGGCGTGCCCACCATGTTCATCGCCGAACTGGCCGAGCCGGACTTCGAAACCTACGACCTTTCCACCCTGCGCACCGGCATCATGGCTGGTTCCATCTGCCCGGCAGAGGTGATGAAAAAGGTCAACGGCAAGATGAACATGAAAGAAGTGCAGATTGCCTACGGCATGACCGAAACCAGCCCCGTGTCCACCCAGACCAGCTCCCTGGACCCGTTCGAGAAACAGGTCACCACCGTGGGCCGCACCCAGCCCCACCTGGAAACCAAAATCGTCGACCCCGGCAACGGCAACGTGGTCCCACGCGGCGAAATCGGCGAGCTGTGCACCCGTGGCTACAGCGTGATGCTGAAGTACTGGAACAACGACGAGAAAACCCGCGAAGCCATCGATAGCGCCGGCTGGATGCACACCGGTGACCTGGCCACCATGGACGAAGACGGTTACATCCAGATCGTCGGCCGCATCAAGGACATGGTCATCCGCGGCGGCGAGAACATCTACCCGAAAGAAATCGAGGAGTTCCTCTACACCCACCCCGCCATCGAGGAAGTGCAGGTGACCGGCATTCCCGACGACAAGTACGGTGAAGAACTCATCGCCTGGGTGAAACTACGCCCCGACGCAGACCCGGTCACCGGCGACGAGCTGCGGGAATTCTGCAAAGGCAAAATCGCCCACTTCAAGATCCCCAGGAACTACAAGTTCGTGGATGAATTCCCGATGACCGTCACCGGGAAGATCCAGAAGTTCAAGATGCGGGAGATTTCGATTGAGGAGATGGGGTTGAAGAAGTAACGCCCCTCCTCTTAATCCGCTCTTACCTCAGACCCCAGCCATGTGCTGGGGTTTGTGCTTTGTGTACTCTGCGTATACGCTCCCAGAGAAATTGGAATCATGCGGCGGTCAAATATACGCAATCACTGCGACGTCGATCCAACTGCTGTTAGCTATGATCGCCTCACCCGAAAAGTGATACTATAGTGTCACTATAAATTTGGATCAGGGTGGGCCCATGAAAATTGAGCTTGTTACAAACCTTAAGCGCCAAGCTACAAAAATCTTGGCAGACCTGCATCTGTCTAAAGAGCCGGTATTGATCACCGAGCATGGCCAGCCATCGGCTTATCTTGTTGATGTGCAGGATTACGAATTCATGCAGCGTCGGCTTGAGCTACTTGAAGGGCTCTCACGAGGAGAGCGTGCTGTACTTGAGGGAAGAACGTACAGTCAAAATGAGGCCAGGGAGAAAATGAGTAAATGGCTGAAGTAATCTGGACTGAGCCGGCCCTTCAAGAGTTAAGCGCAATCGCAGAGTACATTGCTCTGGATAATCCCACCGCTGCAAGCCGCCTGGTAGAAGAGGTTTTCGATAAAACCGACCGTTTGGAAGGTTTTCCGCAGTCCGGGCGGATTCCTCCAGAGCTTCCTAATTCGGTATACAGGGAAGTAGTTGTTCCTCCGTGTCGCATTTTTTATCGTGAGGATGAGACGCGGGTTTTTGTCCTCTTTGTCATGCGAGAGGAGAGGCTGCTTCGTGCATACATGCTTGGGAGCAGCTAACCAGGCGCGTCACTCGAATGCCCTTGCCTCCGCTTCACTACGTCAAGGCCACCGGTGCGCTCAGCGTTATGCACCAAAAGAGAATCACGACCAATGGCGAGACTAATTATTGTTACCGGTCCAACAGGTGTTGGGAAGACCACATATTCCTTATCTTTATCTAAGGACATTGGGGCAGTCCGCTTCTCTATAGATCCGTGGATGCAGAATCTGTTTTCAAAAGATATGACCTCTCTTGATTATGCTTGGATGATTGAGAGGGTATATCGGTGCTATGTTCAAATCTGGCAGGTTGGTGAACAGATTTTAAAATTGAACGGCAACGTGGTTTTAGATTTAGGCTTCACTACTAAAGAGCAGCGCGGTCATTTTGCTGCTCTAGCAAAGGAGCTCGACATTGAGTCAGAAGTACATTATTTAAGTGCGCCAAAAGATGTTCGCAAAAAGCGCGTAGAAAAAAGAAACGTAGAGAAAGACCCTAGCGTTTACTCCTTTGAAGTTACTGACTTCATGTTTAACTTTATGGAGCCAAAGTATGAGATCCCTGACGAACAAGAGTTGGCAAATGGCCGTGTCATAAATGCCTAACAAGTTATTGTAGTTTGTTCTGGACTTACCCCGAGGCAGTAGGCACTCCTAGCCTATGATTAGAGCATAGGAGGAATTGTCATGAGCAGCCAACGTTATCCCCCGGAATTCAAGAACGAAGCAATCCGAAAAGCCCAGCGCAATGGAAACATGCTGGAAATCATGTTGCCGGCAGGTGTGCTGACAACGATCTTCCTCGGCAATAATTCCGCACAAGCTGCGTACAACATCCACTCCACGGACTGGGCCCAGTTTGCGGAAGCAATGACCCACATTTCACCGATGGTCAGGAAAAGAATTGTGACCATCTCCCAGATGCAACGCCTACGCGCCGGCTTGTCCTACGAACAGACTCAATTCTGGCGCGCAGTAGAAGCGGGGTGTCAGCCATGAGAATTCGTAAATCCGCCATCCTGCTTTGTCTGGGTTTGCTTTCCGCAGGTTGCCAGGCCGGAGGGGGCCCGTCTGATGCACATCGGTATATACAATCAGTTATTGAGCAACTGGAGGCATCTACCGCCTACACAGAGGTGGAAGATTTGATCTCCAGCGTCAAGCCACTGATCTACGGGAAAGAGACCTGGGCTCTGAAAGAGCGATACTTCCAGTTGCCAGAAGCGATGAGGAAGGAACTGGAGTCGATACCCTATTTTCGCGAGCCTTTTCGGAACATTCCAATCATCAAAGAGCTGGAATCTGAGAACAGGCCATAACGATTCGGCACCCATCATGGTTCGGTTGTTACAAAAACAGGGACAAGTTTATTTCCTGACCACATCGAAAAAATTCGCTCGATTGTCGAAAACCGTGATGCCCAGTCGACTACCCGATGAGCCTATCAAAGGTTTTTGATGAAACAACGATCGGGAGAAACACCATGAAATACATGCTGCTGGCCTACGGAAACGAAGAAAAATTCAACCAGATGAGCAAAGACGAACTGGCCGAGGTTGGAGAGAAATGCGAGCGCTTCGACGCCGAGATGCAGGCGGCGGGCGAGGTCACCTGGGCCGGAAGCCTGGACTGGAGCTCGAAGTCGATGCGCCTCAAGGACGGCAAACTGATAGTCACCGACGGGCCGTTCGCGGAAACCAAGGAAGTCGTGGGCGGCGTGGTGATCATCGAAGCGCCGGACTTTGACGCAGCGGTTAAGCTCGCCTCGCTGCACCCGGCAGCGCGTATGGGCGAGGAACTGGGCTGGGGCATCGAGCTCCGTCCGATAAACTTCTGCCCCGCGATCCGCGAGGCAGCTTCTAACGTCCGTCGTCAGGAGTAAGGCTCATCCAATTATGGCAGAATTATTGGAATTTCAGACCGAACGACTACGTTTGCGCCAATGGCGCGATAGTGATCTCGAGCCGTTCGCCGCTCTAAACGCGGACCCAAAGGTTATGGAGTTCTTCCCCGAGCCGCTGAGCAGGCATGCAAGCAACGAAATGGCGGAGACAATTCGTTCGCTCATCAAACAACGTGGCTGGGGGTTCTGGGCGGTAGAGATCAAGGGCGCCGAGCCCTTTATTGGCTTTTGCGGGCTGTACGTCCCCGTTGCGGCCACATGTGCTTTACCGGTTGCAACGAGAGCAGTGGGAAGTAGAGAAGCCTAACCATTAGCCCCCGTTTGTACTGGACTTTCCCTGGAGCACGCCATGTCAGAAATCGCCAACACCCCCACTCCCCCCTACTACGCCGTCATTTTCACCAGCCACCGTACCGAGGGCGACAACGGCTACGGCGAAATGGCCGAACGAATGGCTGAACTAGCGGCACAACAACCCGGATACCTGGGTATGGAATCCGCCCGGGAAGATCTGGGCATTACGGTGTCCTACTGGGAAAGCCTTGAGGCTATTCGCAACTGGAAACAGAACGCGGAGCATCAGGAGGCCCAGCGGCTTGGGCATAGGCAATGGTATTCCAGTTTCCGGGTGCGGATTGCGAAGGTTGAGCGGGAGTACGGTATTTGACCGGCAACCCCCTCATACATCACTCTCAATCGCCACGCTGGAACGCATCACGGCCTTGTCCCGCCCCGGTGGTGCGCCAAACAGTTTGCGGTAATCGCGGCTGAACTGGGACGGGCTTTCATAGCCGACCCGGTAGCCAACACTCGCCACTTCCTGATCGCTTAACAGCAGCCGCCGGGCTTCCTGCAGGCGCACCAGCTTCTGGAATTGCACAGGCGTTAACCGGGTGATGCTCTTGAAATGCCGGTGGAAGGTCGCCGGGCTCATACTCGCCATTGCCGCCAGCTCGGCCACCCGGAAGGGCTGTTGGTAGTTCGCCTGCATCCAGGCCGTTACCCGGCCAATGCGGGCGGTGTCGCTGTCCTTCAGGCCGATCTGCTGCAGGGCCGGCCCCAGCGGCGAACGCAATATACGCCAACAGATTTCCCGACGAACAAGCGGCTCCAGAACTTCATGGTCATCCGGTTGATCAAGCAACCGGAGCAGGCGGATGACAGGATCGTACAGGTCATCCGGCATCCCGGCCGTGACCAGTGCCGGTTGTTTTGGGCCCCGATACGCCATTTCCGGATGGGTCACCAGCAGCTCGGAAATCATCGCCGGATCAATCGACAGGCTCAGCGCCAGATACGGCATATCGGGGGAGGCCTGCACGATCCGGGAGTTCACTGGCACATTGACGGACGCCAGCAGGCACTCGCCCTGGCGATAATGAAAAGCCGACTCCCCAACCGCCGTTACCTTGGCCCCCTGCAATACGATGCAGAACGAGGTCTGATAAAGAGCCCGGATGGTGCCACTGGGCACCAGGGCGTGGGTCAGGCGTAAACCGTCTATCGCGCTCTCCGGGCCATGGGTCTGCCATTGTTGCTCGACAAGATCACGGAGCCGGCTCAGGGATGGGTTGTCCGGTTGCATTGGTATGACGTTGGGCTGGGCGGTCATGGTGATCTCCTGTTCTGATGGGATCATAGACTGTCCGGCGCCGAACTTCAGCAGGGGCATCCGCGCGTTGAGATCAGGTTGAGAGGATTGTGCAATCCTCTGAGAGTTTTCGCCAGCTCGATTGGCCGTGCGTCGCCTAGTATGAACCCACGGCCCTGCTCCGGCAGGTTCATCCATAACAAAAAGGTGATCAGCTATGACAACGCCCAACATACCCCAATCCACCCATGACGCACCCCTGCGCCTGCGGACGCTGGGCAACTCGGGGCTGTTTGTATCGGAACTGTGCCTGGGCACCATGACCTTCGGCGGCGGGGACGACATGTGGGGGCTGATCGGCCAGTTGCAGCAGGAACAGGCCGATCAGCTGATGAAGACGGCCCTGGAGGCGGGCATCAACTTTATCGATACCGCCAACGTGTACGGTGGTGGTGCCAGTGAACGCATCGTGGGGCAGTCCTTAAAGAATCTGGACGTTCGCCGCGAAGATGTCGTACTGGCCACCAAGGTGCTCGGCCCGATGGGCGAAGGTCCCAACGCCCGTGGCGCCTCCCGGGGCCACATCATGAGCGAGTGCAATGCCAGCCTGCAGCGATTGCAAACCGACTACATCGACTTGTACCAGATCCACGGCTTCGACCCGGCCACGCCGATAGAGGAGACCCTGGAGGCGCTGAATACTCTGGTGCAACACGGCCACGTCCGTTACGTCGGCCTGTCGAACTGGGCCGCCTGGCAGGTGATGAAAGCCGTGGGCATTACCCGCGCCCGCCGCCTGTGCCCGATTCTGTCACTGCAGGCCTACTACACCCTGGTGGGCCGGGATCTCGAACGGGAAGCGATCCCCATGCTGGAGTCCGAAAACATCGGCTTGATGGTGTGGAGCCCGCTGGCAGGCGGCTACCTCTCCGGCAAGTACGAAGGGCCGGACGCCTCCGAGGAGAGCCGGCGCGCCAAGTTTGATTTCCCGCCCGTCAACCGGGAGCGTGGCAGTGCTGTCATCGCCGTGATGCGGGAGATCGCCACCGGCAAGAAGGTCGACGGCCAGCCCGTCAGTGTGGCTCAGATTGCGCTTGCCTGGCTGTTGCACCAGAACGCCGTGACCAGTGTGATTGTCGGGGCCAAGCGGGTAGACCAGTTGCGGGACAATCTCCTGGCGGCACAGATCCGGTTCTCAGCCGACGAACTGGCAGCTCTGGATGAGGTCAGCCGCCTACCGTCGGAGTATCCGGGCTGGATGCTGGAGCGACAGGGGGCTTATCGGGCGCATATGAAGGCGTGATATTCGACCCGGGAGCATTGGCGGTGCTCACGGAAGGTGTCCGTGGCAGCTTGTCAGTAGGCCGCCATCATGCTTCACTTTCCGGGTTCGTACCTACACACCCCAACCGGAGACGACCCTATGTCCACCCCAGTCACTGCCAGTTCAATAATGCCATCCATGACCCGGTGGCTTTGGCTGGTGTTACTTAGTGTCGCGCTGCTGGGCGGTTGTTCCTCGCTGTACTACAACACCATGGAAAAGCTCGGCTTTGAAAAGCGCGACATCCTGGTGGACCGGGTGGAAAATGCCCGAGACAGCCAGAACGATGCCCAGGAGACGTTCCGCTCGTCCCTTGAGCGCTTCCAGAGCGTGGTGGACACGCCGGATACCGATCTCAAAGATCGCTACGCCGAGATCAGCGATGCCTACGAAGACAGCAAGTCCAGCGCGGAAGATGTCCGTGACCGTATCGACAAGGTGGAAGACGTTGCAGAAGCCCTCTTCGATGAATGGGAAGACGAACTCGGTGAATACGAAAGCGACTCCCTGCGCCGCAGCAGCGAACAACAGCTTGATGAAACCCGCACCCAGTACAGCCAGTTGATCAGCCGCATGCACGATGCCGAGGAGCGCATGGACCCGGTACTGGAGGCATTTCAGGATCAGGTGCTGTATCTCAAGCACAATCTGAACGCCCAGGCGATCGGCTCGCTGGAGAATGAGCTGGTGGGTATCCGCCAGGACGTGGATGCGCTGATTCGCAATATGGAGCAGTCGATTGCGGAATCCGAGGCATTTATCCGGCGTTTTCGTCAGTAAGTCAGAGCGACGAAGCCCTATAGCAAATGCCCCTCGGGCAACATGCGCTTATGAAGGATCCGGATAATTTCAGTTGCACCGTCTGCAGCTAACCGATAAAAAATGATATGGCTGCCCTGAGGGTATTGCTGGTAGCCAGGGCTGATTTCGTGGCAGGCCCGCCCCAGGTTCGGGTTTTCGCCCAGGAGGTGGAAACACTGGTCGAACTGAAGGAGGTAATGATTTCGTTGATCTCGACCCCATTTACGTTCCGTGTAAAGTGCAATCGATCTAAGATCAGCTTTGGCCTTCCTGGAAAGCTTGAAGTTTGGCATTATCGTTTTTCGCTATCCAGCTCCTGAATGAATGAATCGTAGGAGTAGTCTTCAAAACCACTGTCCTCTCCTTCCTTAAGTAATTTTCGGAGTGTTGTCAGACGGGTTTCAGACTCTTCAAGCAGGCGCAACCCTGCACGTACAACTTCGCTGGTCGAGCTGTATCGCCCATTTTTGAGCTGTTCTGTAATGAACGCATCAAAGTGTTGGCCTAAAGTGATGCTAGTATTCTTTTGCATCGTGACACCTCACTGGTACCAATAATTGGTATATTTTGATCTAGACTGGGGTGCATTTCAATCCGTGCGATGCCTCCCTTATCACCGCCACCCGCAGAGTCAGAGCGACAAAGTGTCGAAGCTGCCTTCGACGGCCTCCACAAAGCTGCGCTCCTATATTGAAAGGGGGCAAGTTCGTGTCTGATGCCGGGAACGCCCCGCTACGCCAAGAGCCCGGTGCGGGACGAGGAAACCTACCGTAAGAAACTGGCGATCACTCAGGGATACTTCCGGCCAGACTGGTCGGTTCGGGATCGGTTTTCCTAATCGCCCGGAAGTGACTCGTTAACTTCAATCATTGCTCAAAGGTAAAATTACAATGTGATGTCGATTTCACATGCTCCGGTTCGACTTAATTAAGAACCCATCGAACAAACGGTGCCCGCGCATCGGAGGAGCAGGAAATGCTGAAATTATACGGAACACCCCCAACCCGCGCTTTGCGCGTTGTCTGGCTGCTTAACGAACTGGGCCTTGAGCACGAACTGCACCCGGTAGATCTTATGCAGGATGAGCATCACCAACAGGACTTTCTTTCTCTCAACCCTGCCGCCAGGGTGCCGGTATTGGTGGATGGAAACCTTGTGTTAACTGAATCAGCCGCAATCCAGCTCTACCTGGCCGAAAAATACCCTCAGGCCGGATTCATTCCCGAGACATTGGAAGACAGGGCACAGATGTACCGCTGGATGTTCTTCCTTGTGACCGAGGTCGAACAACCTTTGTGGCGCATCGCCCGCCACACGTTCGTTTACCCGGACGAGAAGCGAATACCTCAGGATGTCGAGCTGGCGAGACAGGAATGCCTGGAAATGATAGAGGTGCTTGAACGGCACATGTCGGAACGCGAGTTCATGGTTGGCGACCGGCTAAGCGTGGCGGATTTCAACGCGGCGTATACACTGGACTGGGCGAACACAGATGAGATGCTTGCGAGCGCTCCGCGGTTGCGGGACTATCTAAAGGCAATGTACGCTCGCCCCACAGCTCCGCCAACCATCGCTGAAGCGTTCGCTGCGATGGAAAACAGTGGCTGAGGGCCAATAAGAGCACCATAGCCGGCTGCAGCTTAATACCCACCTCTGGCACTCCGCACTGCCCGGACGGGGGCGCTCACCACAGAGTCAGAACGACAAAGTGTCGAAGGTGCATTCAGGGTACCTTCGACGGCCTCCACAAAGCTGCGCTCCTCTCGTACTATAGAGCGCTGGGATTCAGCGAGCGCTAGGTTCCCTTTGGCCCGCTTACAGGAGCGTTTGCAAGATGAAGGCATCAAAGGAATTCTGGGACAAGAGCGCACCCCGATATGCGAAAAGCCCGGTGCGGGACGAGGAAACCTACCGGAAAAAACTCGACATCACCCAAGGATATTTCCGGCCAGACTGGTCGGTACTGGAGTTCGGCTGTGGAACCGGCAGCACTGCCCTGGTTCATGCGCCCTATGTAAAAGAAATTCTTGCGACCGACATATCCGGCAAAATGCTGGACATCGCCACGCAGAAAGCCCGCGATGCTGGTGTCGAGAACGTGCGCTTTCAGCAGGGCACCCTGGAAAGCCTGGCGCTGGAGGCGGAAACCTTTGATGCGGTGCTGGGGCTCAATATTCTCCATCTGCTGGACAACCCCGAAACGGCGATTGCCCGGGTTCATGAACTGCTGAAACCCGGTGGCGTTTTTGTTTCCAGCACTGCTCTGGTGGGTGAACTGATGGTGCTCTGGCGGCTGTTGATTCCAGCCATGCAGGCGGTGGGGTTGGCGCCGTTCGTGAACCGCTTTAGCCGGCAATCACTGGTAGCGATGCTGGCCAAGGCAGGGTTCAGCATCGATTATGAATGGCAGCCGGGTAAGTCGTCAGTGTTTTTGGTGGCCCGGAAGTGACCCCGTCAACAGAGAACCCTGTTGGCTCAACGAGGATTTAGTATGGCAGAAGTACCTCAAAAACAGTCCGGAACCAGCGGCTACTCCTGGAAACTGTCTGCCGTTGCAGCCGTGGCGTCTGTCATCGGCGCGGTAGTCTCGTTCGGGGAGGTATCACCAATTATTACCGGGTTGATTCTCCTTGCCGCCGTTGGCTGGGGCTTTACCGCACGGGACAACAAACGAGCGGCGGAACAGGCAAAAGACGCACAATAAACGACGTTCCTGAAAATTTTTCCTTCCCCTGTCGATTTCGTCCCGTCCCACGCGACTAACCAGTGAAACCACCAACAATCACTGGAGAACGACGACATGAAATACATGCTGATGCGCAAGGCCGATGCGGACACCGAGAATGGCGTAATGCCCACGGATGACCTCTTGCAGGCGATGGCGGACTATAACGAGCGGATGACGCAGGCAGGGGTGTTTACCGGTGGCGACGGTTTATGGCCCACCCGCGAAGGCTGCCGCATTCAGTTCCGCAACGGTGAGCCAACTGTTATCAACGGGCCCTTCGAGCAGACCAGCGAGCTGCTGGCCGGCTACAGTGTGCTTGAGGTGGATTCTTTTGAAGACGCCATCGCCTGGGCAAAACAGTGGCCAAAAGAGGATGCTGGCGGCAATGTCACCCTTGAGTTACGCCGTTACTTTACGCTGGAGGATTTCGCGCCCAGCCCCGCACTTGAGAAGCATCGTTCGCAGGAAAAACTGCCACGGGAGATGAACGTGCACGTGGCGTTTGGCGGCAACTGCCGGGAAGCCATGGAATTCTATGCGGAGGTCACCGCCGGCACTCTGGAAGCCGTGATTACCTACGGCGAAACGCCAGCGGCAGAGGATGTGCCGAAGGAAATGCACGACCGCGTTGTTCATTCCTCCCTTAACATCCGTGGCCGTCGGCTGATGGGGGCGGATATGGCGGGAGACTGTTATCAGGCGCCGCAGGGTACGCAGATCCACCTTGAATACGATGATACCGAGCAGGCGGAGCGGGTTTTCCGGGCACTGTCCGAAGGAGGCGCAGAGATCATGCCGTTCGAACAGACCTTCTGGGCTCATCGTTTCGGAATGACCAAGGATCGATTTGGGGTCCAGTGGATGATCAGCAGCGGGCTTGAGCAGTGCCAGTAAATGACAACAACCGGGAGCCATGCAATGACCAAGCGAGCGAAAAACACCATATGCCTCTGGTACAACGGCGATGCTGAGGAGGCGGCAAATTTCTACGCCAGAACCTTCCCGGATTCGTCCGTGGATGCTGTAAATCATGCGCCGGCAGACTACCCATCAGGCGCGGAAGGGGATGTACTGACGGTGGAGTTTACCGTGCTGGGCATTCCCTGCCTCGGGCTCAACGGTGGCCCCATCTTCACGCACAGCGAAGCGTTTTCATTCCAGGTGGCCACCGCGGATCAGGAGGAAACCGATCGCTACTGGAACGCGATTGTGGGCAACGGCGGCGAGGAAAGCGCCTGCGGCTGGTGCCGGGACAAGTGGGGTATTTCCTGGCAGATTACGCCGCAGGTGCTGTCAGACGCCATTGCCGACCCGGACCGCGCAACCGCGAAACGGGTGTTCGAGGCCATGATGACAATGGGCAAGATTGATGTTGCGGCTATTGAGGCGGCACGGCGAGGGTAGAAACACAGCCACGCCTACACAACCTCCGGAAACGCCGACACCAGGAAATCCACCAGCGCCCTCACCTTGGGAGTGACGAACTTGCGGGTGGGATAGACCGCGTACACACCCAGTTCGTCGGAGCGGTAATCCGGCATCAGCTCCACCAGTCGGCCTGCGTCCAGATCATCCTGCACCAGGAAACTGGGCTGGTGGATCACCCCTTGACCGGCCAAGGCGGCGGCACAGCAGGTTTCGCCGTTGTTGGCATGCATCCAGGGGCGTATACGCGTGCTCACTGATCCATCCGGACCGTCAAAATGCCAGTCGTTACCCGTGGCCAGGTTGCTGTAGGCGATGATCTTGTGATGGATCAGATCCTCGGGATGTTCTGGCGTGCCTTGGGCGCTGAGGTATCCGGGAGAGGCGCAGACAACAAGCCGCGTGGTGGTGAGACGACGGCTGACCAGGGTGGAATTTCTCAAGCTGGCAATTCGGATCGCCAGATCAAAGCCTTCCTCAACAATATCCACAATGCGGTCGGACAGGTCGATGTTGAGTTCCACATCCGGATATTCACTATGAAACTGCCCCCACAAGGGCGCCAGGTGGCGAATGCCAAAACTCACCGGGGCATTGATGCGCAACACTCCCTTGGCGACGCCGCTGCGTGAGGTCAGTTCTGCCTCCGCCTCTTCCACTCCCGCCAGCAGTTCCCGGCATCGCACGTAGAACACTTCCCCTTCCGCGGTCAGCGACAGTCGCCGGGTGGTGCGGTGAAGAAGTCGCACCCCAAGCCGGGACTCGAGTTCACCAACGTAGCGGGATACAGCGGCTTTCGACATCCCCATTGCCTCCGAGGCGGCCACAAAACTGCTCTCGTCCACAACGGCGCAGAAGGTCTGCATCTCCAGCAATCTATCCATTCTATTGTTCCGATTTTTGAGACAGTTAATCCAATAAAGGCATGTTTATCCCAAAATTAGATATTCGTAAAGTATCCCCATGCTCAACACACATCTCATACACAAGGAAACAGGATCATGAACAATACATTCCTCAACAAACTGCTCGACACCAACGCTGGCTGGGGCGCCCTTGCCCTGCGCATTCCCGTTGGCATCATCTTCGTGGCTCATGGCGCCCAGAAGCTGTTTAGCTGGTTCGGTGGCTACGGACTGGAAGGCACCGGGCAATGGATGGATTCCATCGGCCTGAGCCCGGGTTACCTCATGGCTCTTCTGGCCGGTGGCACCGAGTTCCTGGGCGGCCTGGCGCTGATCATCGGGCTACTGGTTCGCCCCGCCAGTGCAGCGCTGGCCTTCGCCATGTTGATTGCCATCTTCAGCGTGCATTTCCAGAATGGCCTGTTCATGAGCAACAACGGCTATGAATTCGGGTTGGCATTACTGGCGGCGTCGGTGTCCCTGATGTTTAGCGGTGCCGGGCACGCTTCCGTAGACCGTTTGGCAACGAAATAAACAGGAGTATCGCGCCATGACCAGTCTGTTCGTATCCCACGGCGCTCCCACCTTTGCACTGGAGCCGGGCCTGGCAGGCCCGGCCCTCTCGCAGCTTGGAACGGAACTGCCCCGACCAACAGCGGTGCTGGTGGTGTCGCCCCACTGGATGACACAGGAAGTACAGGTGGGTCTGTCGGAGGTACCGCCCACCATCCATGACTTTCGAGGCTTTGAGCCCGCCATGTACGAACTGGAGTACCCGGCGCATGGTCATCCCTCGCTCGCAAAGAAGGCACTGTCTCTGCTGGATAACGCCGGATGGAAACCCGTCGCCGATGCCCATCGCGGCCTGGACCATGGTGCATGGGTGCCACTGACGTACCTGTACCCGGGGGCGTCGGTGCCGGTGTTCCAGGTGTCTCTGCCAGCGAACCTCGACAGCCAGTCCGCCTACCAACTGGGCCAGGTGCTGGCGCCGCTGCAGGAGGAAGGTGTGCTGATCGTCGGTTCGGGCAGTCTGACCCATAACCTCTACGAGGTACGCTGGAGGGATAACAACAGTGCAGAGTACGCAAAGGCCTTTAGCCAATGGGTTCGTGAAGCGGTTCTGGAAAATGACCAGGCACGCCTGATAAACACTCTGGCGCTCGCGCCCCATGCCCGGCGTGCGCACCCCACCACGGAGCATTTTCTGCCGTTGCTGGTTGCACTGGGTGCCGCTGGCCCCGACGCACGCGGCTCGGTCATTGAGGGCGGCGTTGAGCATGGTGTGCTGTCGATGGATTCCTTTATCTTTCGCAATGCCTGAAACCCGGAACCTTTGCTGCCGCACAAAGCGAACAAGCGACCTCCGAATACAGTTGACAATCTCCTGCACCCTGTGATGTTATCACCGGTAACAATGTTATCGGTGATAACTTATGGCTGTTAGCTCCACCTCACTCAAAACCAATTACCACCATGGTGACCTGCCCCAACAGGCGCATCAGTTAGCCCTGGAAATTCTGCGGGAACATGGCGATGCGGCGATTAGCCTGCGGGCCCTGGCCAAGCAGATCGGGGTCAGTGCACCTGCGCTGTATCGACACTTCGTTGACCGGGACAGCCTGCTCGCAGAGCTCGCCATTACCGGTTTCAGTGCACTACGGGAACGACTGCTCGCCGTTGATCAAAGCGACCCCAGGCGGGCACTGATTGATATCGGCCTGGTTTACGTGTCGTTCGCCCGGGACGAACCCAATTTGTACCGGCTGATGTTTGGCGGGCGGGTACTGCCCAAAGGTGTTCACCCGCGCCTGGACACCGCCGGAAAGGGAGCTTTCCAGGTCCTGGAAGACACCATTGCACAAGCGCAGGCGGTCGGTTACGTCAAACCGATTCCGTTGTCACTGATGACAGCTGCCGCCTGGTCCCTGGTACATGGCCTGTCCCAGTTGTCTATCGACGGGCACCTGCCCAGCACGAAGGCGGAACCTCACCTGGCCGAAGGTGTTGTCACACTCCTGCTCGATGGCTCAATTGCCGAAAACAAACAACACAATAAGGACACCACGTCATGAGTAGCCCCAAACCCAGTACTATCCGTGTCGGGCGCCGTTATCGCGCCAATCGTCTTGATGGCCCCTACGACGCCATTGTCATCGGCTCCGGTATTGGCGGGCTCACCACCGCCGCCTGCATGAGCAAAATGGGTAAAAAAGTGGTGGTGTTCGAGCAGCACTACACCGCCGGGGGCTTTACACACAGCTACGATCGCAACGGCTACGAATGGGATGTAGGTGTGCATTACATTGGGGATGTGGGCGCAGACCACACCCTGAGCAAACGCCTGTTCGACCACATTACCGACGGCCAGTTGAAGTGGGCACCCATGGACAGCCACTTTGACCGCATCTTTATTGGTAACCGCCACGTGGATCTTGTCGCCGGCCCGGACGCCTTCAAAGCAGAGTTAAAGAAGGAGTTTCCCGGCGAGGAACAGGCCATAGACACCTACCTGGGTTATCTGCGGCAAGTGGCCAAAGCCATGCCGGGGCTGGTGATCGGCAAGGTACTTCCGGACCTGGCCGCCGGGCCCCTGCGCAAGCTGGTCGACCGCACCGCACCTGCATTCCTCAACAAGCCTACACGAGAGGTTCTGGAAGGCCTGACCAACAACCAGGAACTGATCGCAGTGCTCACCGGCCAGTGGGGCGACAACGGCCTGCCTCCAGCAGAATCCAGCTTCATCATCCACGCCCTGATTGCCCGCCACTACCTGTACGGCGGCTACTACCCCATCGGCGGTGCCTCTGAAATGGCGAAGACCATTATTCCGGTCATCCAGCAGAGTGGCGGGGAAGTGTTCACCTATGCCGACGTAAAAGAAATTCTGATCGAAAAAGGCAAGGCCGTGGGTGTGCGCATGGCAGACGGCGAGGACGTTCGTGCCCCGCTGGTGATCAGCAATGCCGGCGTATTCAACACGTTCGACAAACTGCTGCCGGAAACCTCACCCCACCGGGACTATTACCAGGAAAAGCTGAAAACCGTGGAACGCTCGATGGCCAGCAACTGCCTGTACATCGGCCTGGAAGATACCGCTGAGAACCTGAAGTTGCCGAAAACCAACTACTGGATCTATCCGGGCACCAACTACGAGAAGCAGGTCAGCGACTTTGTGGCCGCGCCGGACGAACACGACATCCCGCTGACGTACATCTCGTTCCCTTCCGCCAAAGACCCAAGCTTTGCCGAGCGCTATCCCGGCCGCGCCACGATCGAGATCGTCGCCCCCGGGCCTTATGACTGGTACGAAGACTGGGCGGACGAGACCTGGGGTAAACGTGGCGACGAGTATGAGGCAAAGAAAGAAGCCTACGCCCAGCGGCTACTGGCGAAGCTGTATGAGAAGTTCCCTCACCTGGAAGGCAAGGTGGATTACTACGAGCTGTCGACGCCGCTGTCTACCGATTACTTCTGCCGCTACAGCAAGGGCGAGATCTATGGCCTGAACCATTCGCCCAGCCGCTTTGAACAGGACTGGCTGAAGCCCAAGACCCGCATTCCCGGCCTGTACCTGACCGGCCAGGATGTGATGACCTGCGGTGTGGCCGGGGCAATGATCGGCGGCCTGCTCGCCACCGTGGCGGTCAGTGGCCTGAAGGGGTTGCCGTTGGCGAAGAGGATGTTTGTGGGGTAAATCCTCACTCACAACATTCCAGCAACCGCGTGGCATGCTCCCGCAACGCGTCCTTGAGCCCATCCGGCTTGAGGATGGTAAACCGGAACGGGAGCTGTGCCAGCCACCAGGAAAACCACTCGAAACTGTCGGTTTGGGTGGTTAGCAACAAGCCATCTTCACGCTGTTCGAATCCCTCCGCACAGGAGGAATGAAAACCAAACACGGCTGAGGCCGACTCACGGTCCGTATGGAGCACCAGCGACACCTCGTGGGTACGCCCCCAGGACAGGAAGCTCTCACTCAGGAAATCCGCCGCATCAAAATCCGGTGGCCGCTGAAAAGTGGCCGTTAACAGATGGACATGGCTGATGCGGTCCAGCCGGAACGAGCGCATGGCCTGGCGGAGATGGCAAAAGCCAGTTAGATACCAGCGCCCCTGACGGAACACCAGGCCGTAGGGATCCACGCTGCGGTCGATCCCGCCGTGATCCGGGGAGTGGTAGGTAAACCCCACCGAGCGCATCGCTTCCGTGGCAACGGTCAGGGTTTGCAGGGCGCGGTCGTCCAAGCTGGGTTCGCCCCGGGGAAGGATCACCCGAGTGGTGTCGCTGACACCGCGTACCCGCTTTTTCAGGTTGGCCGGCATCACCCGTTCCAGCTTCGCCTGCACGCTGGCAATGGCCGGCGCCGCATCCGCCAGCCCAAGCTGTCGGGCGGCCAGCAGCCCGAGGGAAACCGCCAGGGTTTCCTCGTCGGTAAACATCATCGGCGGCAACTTGAAACCGGCCACCAGCCGGTATCCACCATAGCGCCCCTGCTCGGTCATCACCGGAATGCCCAGCTCTTCGAGCACTGTGATGTAGCGTCGGATGGTTCGCCGATCCACGCCCAGCCGCTCCGCCAGTTCGGCACCGCCGATCTGGCCGTGGGTCTGCAACAATTCCAACACGGTTAACACGCGGGTCGTGGGACCAGACATCGTGACCTACCTCCTGGCAGCTTTTCGGCTTTTCTACATTACAAATGCATCTTCCCATTTATCTAGGACAGATATTCGCCTAATTCCACATTAATCTGATCTCGCAGTAACCCATACCCTTGAAAAAACAGGCTCGAAAAGGAGATCAGCATGTCGGAACTCACCTTTTACACCCACCCCATGTCACGTGGCCGCGTTGTACGCTGGATGTTGGAAGAAGTCGGTATCCCCTACACGGTAGAGACGATGGATTTCGGCCCGGACATGAAAACCCCGGAATACCTGGCCATCAATCCCATGGGCAAGGTGCCCGCCATCAAACACGGCAGCACCATTGTGACCGAGGTGGCGGCCATCTGCGCTTACCTGGCGGACCAGTTCCCGGACAAGAAGCTTGCCCCACCGGCTGCCTCTCCGGAACGTGGCGCCTATTACCGCTGGCTGTTTTTCATGGCGGGCCCTTTCGAGATGGCTACCAGTGCGCTGGCCCACGGCTGGAAGATCGACAGCACAAACGTGCAGGCCGTCGGTTGCGGCCGGGTGGAAGACAGTATCAACACGCTGGAGAAAGTGTTGGGCAAGAGTCCCTACATTTGCGGTGACACGTATACCGCAGCGGATGTGCTGGTCAGCAGTTACCTGTGGTGGGAAACCATGCAGAAAAACATTCCGCCGAACAAGGTATTCCAGGAGTACATCCAACGCACGGAAAGCCGGCCAGCGGCCAAGCGTGCCAATGAGCTGGATGATGCCCTGGTGGAGTCGATGAAAGCTGTCACAGCCTGACGCTCAGGCGGAAGCGGCCGGCGATACTGGGCATAATCCTCCGGGTACATTCAGTACCCAATCGCGGATGGCCAGTATCGTCGGGTCCTGCCGGCGGCTTTCCGGGTACACCAGGTAAAATGGTTTGCCTTCCAGCTCCGGACCGAAGGGCTGTACCAGCCGTCCTTCGGCCAACTCATCCTCAATCAACGGCCGGCTCATCAGTGCCACGCCCTGGCCACCCACGGCAGCGGAAATGGTGTGGGTCTCGTCCGAGAACACCAAACCGGCACTGACATCCAGCCCGGATAGCCCCGCCTGCTTCTGCCAGCCTGCCCAGTCTACCGGGCTCACCGATACTCGCTGCGGCCGGAAGTGGATCAGCGGATGATTCGGTAAATCCTCCATCCTCGTCAGCCCAAGATGGGGACTGCAGGCAGGAATAAAGGTGTTATCGAACAGCTTCTCCGCAACCAGGCCCGGCCATTGCCCATCGCCATAGCGAATGGCGAGGTCCGCCGTCACCCCATCCAGGGCCACGGCTTCGTGTGAGGCGTGAATGCGCAGGTCAATGTCCGGATGGCTGTCCCGCAACATACACACCCAGGACAACAACCAGCGCACCGCCACAGCCGGCGTGGTCGACAGGGTCACCGCCTGTCGCGACGGCACTGCCTTCAATCGCTCGATGGCATTGCCGATGTTGTCGAAGGCGGTTCCCAGCACTTCCTGTAAATCCCGCCCCTTAGGCGTCAGCAACAGTTGCCGGGGTTTGCGAACGAACAGCTCCACCCCAAGCGCCTCTTCAAGCCCGCGAATCTGATGACTGATCGCCGTGGCGGTCACCGAAAGTTCCTGGGCAGCCTGTTTGGCACTCTCATGGCGGGCGGCGGCCTCAAAGGCTCGCAGGGCGGACAGCGAAGGCAAGCGGCGGGGATTCATGAATGAGCTCACCTCATCTATAGGCGAAAGAAATCATCGTTTGTGGCCCTCTAAGTATGACTTTAGGCTTAATTCACCGTCAACAACAGATGAATTTTCCTACAACCGAATGGAGCTCCGCATGACTCATATCCTGCAACTCGACGCCTCTGCCCGTCCCGGCCGCGCCGGCATCCATGAACACGGTTCCCACAGCCGCAGCCTGACACACCGGTTTGTTTCCCGGTGGCAGGCCCAACGCCCTGGCGATACCGTGACCTACCGCGATATCGGTGGCACGCCCCCATCCTTCATTGATCAGCAATGGATACAGGCGGCCTTTGCTCCACCCGAAAAGCACGAGCCCTGGATGAACGACACACTGGCAGAAAGTGACCAACTGATCGATGAACTGGTCGCCTCGGACATCCTGGTCATTGGCGCGCCACTCTATAATTTTGGTATGCCAGCAGCGCTGAAGGCATGGGTGGACCTGGTGGTTCGCATGGGCAGGACTGTGGAATACGACCCCTCCACTCCCGAAGCCCCCTTTACCCCGCTACTCGCCGACCGCCCGCGCCATGCGGTTATCCTGTCGTCCCGCGGTGGCGTTGGCTTTGGACCGGGAGGCGAGCTGGCACATATGAATCACCTTGAGCCAGGCCTGACCACGGTGCTTGAGTTTATCGGCATCACCAATGTACATAGCATTGCCATTGAAAATCAGGAGGAAGGCGGTGATGTGTTGGCGCAATCCGTTGCTGAGGCGGAACGGCGGGTGGATGAACTAGTGCTGGCGTTGCAGGGAGCACCAGTTGTTGTTGGTACCGACAAAGCCCCTGTTTCTCAGTTAAACTCTGCCTAAACACGAACACCAGAATCGGCCCTCGAATTTATGAGCCACATATTGTTTGCCTGGGAACTGGGCGAAGACCTGGGCCATCTTGCCCGCATAGCAGTCGTTGCCAAGGAGTTGGTCGCACGTCGCCACAAGGTCACCGTTGCGGTTAAAGACCTCTCCCGCGCAAGTCTGTTTTTCAGTGGCTCTGATATTCAGCTGATGCAGTCACCCGTGTGGCTGCCTCGGCCCCGTAAACCACCACTGACAAAAACCATGGCGGACATCCTTGCCTACCGTGGCTACGGAACCGTTGATGGCCTGACGTCTTTGGTCCAGGCCTGGTCATCCCTTCTGGAGGTGACAGCACCGGATGCTGTCGTTATCGACTACGCACCCACCGCCCTGCTTGCGGCCAGTCGCTTCAACATTCCCCGCGTCGTTTTCTCGAACAGTTTTTCCTTTCCACAGCCTGGCATGCCTGGGCAGGACATCTGCCCGTGGATTCCAGCACCGCTGAATGTGATGCGCCAAAAGGAACGGCAGATCGTCGACAACATCAACACCACCGCAGCGCGCCTCGGTTTCCAACCGGTTCATCACTTTTCCGATGTGTTCAAGCACGAGGCGGCTTTTATCACCGAATTGCCGATGTTTGACAGCCACCGACATTACCGCCAAGACGCGCACTACGTTGGTACGACACCGAGCGGCGACAATTTCGAGACCGCCGACTGGGGGGCTGTGTCAGGCAAGCGAATATTCGTCTACCTGAAGCCAAGCCGCCCCCACGTTGATACCGTACTGAGGCTGCTGAAGAACAGCGAGGCTGTTGTGAGAGGCTATTTCCCAGGCGACCTCCCGCCAGACTTGAAGCCCGAAACCGGCGGCAAGTTTCAACTCTCTAACCAGCCCCTCAATGTTGAGAAGTCCTTGGTAGAGGCGGATGGCGCAGTGCTCCATGGAGGCATAGGTACACTCTGCCAGGTGGTGCTCGCCGGTAAGCCCGCATTCACGCTACCCACCCAGATCGAACAGACCTTCAATTCGTACCGCATCCGGGAGGTTGGCAATGGCGACTGGATTGGCCGGAAATCTGACAACTCAGAAATACAGCAACGCTTTCAGAATTTCATGACCAGCGACACCATGGCGCAACGAGCCAATGCCTTGGCGGAGGAGAATGCAGAGTTCGGGGAGGTGTCGTTTGTTGAGACTGTTTGTGATGGGATTGAGGGGGTGGTTCGGCACTGAAGGGCCGATTAGAAAGACCAAGACATCTTGGATGAAAGTCTAGGCTTGATGGGACTACTCATCACCATCAGGAATAAACTCAATAACCAGATCCGAAACCGGGCAAAGCAGAAACAGCTTTTTTAGATCCTCCACCAGGTCCTCCCAGTCGCTGGTTGCGGGAATCTCGAAGAGGAATCGGTTGCCCTCCTGCTCCCAGGTCTCGACATAGAAAACCTCCGTTCCCCAGCTTTCCAGAAGTTCCTCAAGACACGCATCAACTTCTTCTCCGAAGTGCTCCAGCATGCGATCCTGAAAGGCCATTCCGGATTCGAAGTCTTCACAAAGTCCGTTCAGGATGGTTTTCCAGGCCTCTTGATGTTCGGGTTTTGCGGTGAACCGCACCTGCATTCTATTGTCCACCGGGAACACCTTTTCGGGCCAGTTTGCGCCAGATATTTTCAGCAGGACCGGCCTTAATGACTCCCTCCTGGATTTGTATTTCCCGCCAGATTTTTTCTAATTCACCGGGGTATTCATTAAGTTTCTCGAACTCCGCCCTGAACTCTTCGAGAAAGCGCTTTCGTTGTTGGCCTTCGATGGAGTCGTCGATACTGCTGGGAGGAGATATACAATGACGAAATAGGCGCCACGTATAGTTAATAGCTGTCCGTTCTTCTCTTGAATATTCTTTCCGGTTATCTATGTTGACAGCTGCGCTAAAAGTAAAGATATTAGGATTGACATGCATAAATACTGATAAAATATACTTCGTTAATTCAGCCCAAAAAGGAAAAGAATCGCTGTATTCAAGCCCTTCTACCCATTGAACTAGAGAAACAAGAGCTCCATTTAGTATATACATAGGTTTGACAGTAACCTTATAAACCTCTTCACCCTCTCCTATTTTAAATGGAAAATCTCTATGTGGATCAAACGCATCCCCCATCACATAACGAAAAACCTTTACCTGACCTTCGCGACTTAATTCTCTTATACCATTAACCCCTATAGACAGAACTCGCTGAAGCTCCACCATGTCTTGAGCCGACAACCCATCTGGATAATTTATTTTCAGACAATACTGAATGCCCTCAATTGAAGGGTCTGGCAGTAAGCGCATTGCCATTCCTGGACCGATCTTTACACCACCTGGAATCAATCCAGTGATGTAGTATGACTTGAACTCATTGACCCGCTTTCTCGTCAAACCCTCCTGAATGTCTTCTTCAACAGCTTTCCATGATTCTTCCCTTTTGCGCTGCCACTCGGGGTCCCGTGTAAATTCAAGCATCTTACTCACCTTAGTCAGTTTCAGGGTCTGAGAAAGAAGGCTTTTCTCTGGTGATCAAATCCGACACCTTGCTGCTCAATAATTCCGCTATTAACCTTGTTTGCGTCACCAATTCCGCTCGTTGCTCCACATTACTCGCCCACCGATAGGACGTGGATACAACATCCTTGTCAGAGGGAGATTTCGCTATAGGAGACTCGCTAAATAGATCACGAATACTCTTATCCTTGCCTTTCTTGCCCAACAGCGGGCTCACTTCGTAAAGTTTTAGGGGCTGCTTATCGACCTTAAATGCTTGAAACCTCCAGCGGGCCTCAGGCACCTGCACTTTCTGTACATAGACACCCTCACCTGTCTGACTTTTCGGCAACCAAGCGACTTCTGCAACTGTCGCAGCCACATCAACACTGAACTGCTTGTGCATGGTCATGTTCGCCGGCTGGCGGGGCCTCATGTTCCAGCGCTCAAGCTGCCCCCCACGATAAGCGAGCCTATATCGGTCCGGTGATTTATTGTCCACTTTTTTGGACACCTGCGATTGGTAGGATTTTAGTTTGATCCAATGCTCGGGGGAGTCAAGGTCAGGTCCTCCCAAAACGATGTCTACGTTGCGCTGGATTTTCGTCACGCAGTTTGTCGGACATTTAAGCCCAATATCTGCACTCTGCTCAGCCCGATCCATTTGTTCAGGACTGTCAAACACCCCGACCCAACGAGCCCTCTCCAACGCCTTAACCGGAAGGCCACCTGCATACCGGTGCTTCAACTGATGGAACGCTGTTTCTCCCAATTGGAAAAGATTGCCGTGGCCACTTTTGGCACTCACTCCACTTTTGACTTCACTTAGCTTTCGATCAAATGAATCGGCAAATACAGCAGCCAGTTTCTTGCCAACCTGGCCTCGAACTTGCTCATTCAAACCTATTCCATTGCACTTCATTTTTTCGGAAAGAGGCATGCCCGGCGCAACTCCAGGTGCTGGCGGTTCTGCATCCGCCTCCTGATCCAATGCAACGCCACAACCAGACTCCCAGCCAAGATACGCCACGATCGCCATAACTGTGATCGGTTGGTATCGCATGTTTGTTTTCCCGCGAACGAAGTTCCTCAGGGCCCGGCTACCGGACTGGGTCATCATCCACGCCGAGCTCTTGAGCATGTCTGTACTAAATGCGTACTTTCGTAGGTCCCTGGCGTTCACATCCGGCAACTGCCTACGAACAATCCTGATGGCATCAGGGATATTCTTCGCTTCCTGCCCGGTTACCCTTGTCGACAGATTTTTGAGCACAACGCCCAAAAACTTGGCGGTGACACGCCGAACAGCACCCGTAACCACATTGGCCTGCGCCTGTGGCACTAACCAACCCAATGGAAGGTTCTGAGCCACCTGCGGATCATCCCCAAACGCCGGCACCGTGGGTGGCTCGCCCTCACCTTCCCAGCCGTTAGCCGGCAAGCCCAGGTAATTCACCCAGGCCAGCACATCATCGGCACTGTCTACCGTACTGAACAGGAACTCCAGCCCTTCCCGGGCGTCCGGGTCACTGTAGAGTTCCGCGGCCAGCACCAGGAAGGGCAACGTATTCCAGAGGGTGTCAAAATCGCCTTTCTTTGCCTTCTGAACCACTTTGCCGAGATACCCCGCGAAGTGCTTCGCAAACTTCGGGTTCACCTTGTCCATGGAGCGGAACAGGGCTCTCAAAGGCGTGGTAAACAGCTTCAGCGGTTTGGCCGGTGGGAAGATGGTAATGGTGTTCACCAGAGCAATGGTAAATTCCATGCCGTCGAACTTCTCCGGGTCGCTGACCAGATAGCCAAGCTGGTCCAGCACGATACCGAAATCTTCGATGGGGATGAACCAGTTGATCAGGCTCCAGGCGAAGCTGCTCTCGCCGTCCGCCGCGTACGCCTTCGATACAAACGGCAGGGACACCGGCTGATAATTCGGGTCCAATCCGGCGACGTTAATGGGTGGCGCCGAGTTATCCAGGGTGTCGGCATACTGGCCAGCCAGGGTCGCGAAAGCCTCGCGAGAGAGCAGAGATGCGTACTGGCGCACCATGTCGGTATGAACCGCGATGCGTTGCGTCATCAGTTCGCTGCCGCCCGCGCCCATTGCGCCGGTGCTCTGAAGGGTCATTTCGGTGTAGCCATCCTGGCCAACAGTCACCGTCTTCTCAACGCTGCCGTCGTCGAAGGTCATGACCGGTTGCGAGGTCCAATCGAACCACTTCAGGCTGTTGAGCTGGCCGTGGAACCCTTTACCAACCTCAAGTTGGCGAAGAGCAACGGAGTTGTGCACCAAGTTGCCGGTGGCTTCCTCCGAATAGGTGTTGCCATTCACCCACAGTTCGATCTGCCCATTGTGATAGCGTGCTGCCACGCGATGCCACTGGTTGTTCGCCAGAAGCTCACCCTCAACGCTGTATGTACCATTGGCCGTACGTACCTCATAAACCAGACGGCCGGAACTGGTCTGGGTCAGTTTTTGTGCGCCGTTCCCAAGGTTCACCAGTGAACCACCGGCATTCATGGGCTTGAGATCAAGTGCGAAGCCCAGGTTGTCCAGTTTTCCGTGTCAACAACGGTGAGTTTTGACCGCTTTTTATCAGTTTAGATTGTCCGGTTTTCATCAGTTTTCAGTGACCGCTTTTTGAGTGTCTGGGTCGTCAGATTCCTC
>NZ_LSMM01000072.1:0-26360 GCF_001566815.1 Marinobacter sp. Hex_13 | reverse complement strand
ATCTGGCTGTCCGAAAATCGTGACTTCTTCATGCAGAATCTCCTTCGTGCTAGGTTACGAGAAAATTCTACTTTTGAGCAGGGCTAAATTTCGGGGTGATTACCGGCTGACCAAAGACCCGGTATCTGGGGGTCGTGGGGCGGCTACGATTTTCGGGAATTCGCGTCCATGGAGCGCCGGTTCGCCAGTGGCTCAGCATTTCTCAAGCGACCGCATGTGAACCTGAAGAAAGCCTGGAGGGCGACCACACGCCAACGTCGTACAGGACTTCGGTCTGCTCTGGCATTTCACAAACTTGAATTCGGGGGTGTACACCACCGGGGTATTGATGATGCCCGAAACATTGCTCGGCTATTACCGTTTATTGACGAGGAAAAGGTCCGTGCTGGTGTCGGAGCACTACAGTAGGACATTGGGCTACAAAATATCGTGATCAACCGAGGCGGGTGCTATGAGAAAGGATCTTGAAGATAGCTTGTTCGAGCAGCACGAGAAAATACTCGGGCAATGTGACTACAGGGAGCTTTGTATTGGTGACGGATGGTTTGTCCTTGTCGACACGCTTTGTCTGGGCCTTCAACACCTGACGGATAGCGGCGCAGGTCCTCAAGTTCGCGCACTGCAGGTGAAGCAGAAATTTGGCGAGTTATGTTTTTACGCGGAAGGCGCAGATTATTTCCAGGCGGGGATGATCCACATGGCCAGCCTGATAAGCATGCGCACGTGTGAAGTATGTGGTTCACCGGGCGAGCGAGTCGAGCAGCAGGATCATTGGCGAACTCTTTGCCCTACTCATACCGCGGGCTCCTGATGTCTTCACGAGTCTGATCAAAGGTTTGGATCATTGTTCTCGGAACTGATTTTCCTGTCTCTGTTGGAGGATTTCATCGTGTTCGCGACTCTGGATGAGATGATGATAGCCCTGCGTAGCGACATGGGCGATTGCCATGAAGCGCCGCCCAAAAGCCATGCTTGGGAGCTGGCTATCGGGCTTTATAAAACGTCACCGCATAAAAATATCCGTATTGTCCAGAATTGGATCTGGCTGGACGTCAAGGTGAATCAGAAAGAGGCTGAAAAGCTTGATACCGATGGTTTCATGCCTGCTGTCCTCTATGCCCATTGGGTTATTCATGACTTCAGTGGGGGCTTTAAGGCAGGCAACTGCCTTTGCAGCTCGGTATTGGTTACGGGCTCGTCGATTGGGCGTCCGATCGAAACCAGAAACAGTATTTACATTCCTGTCGGGAGGGGCTTCAGGAGAAAGGTCAGGCGGGAAGTAATCAGGTCGATCGCCTATGGGCAGTGATGGAATCGGAGGTGACGGAATCCGGATGCCCACCCACCCTCTGCCAGGCAAAACCCGTTGCGTGTACTACGAAAACTAAAGGAGAGAGCCATGAAGCGTGAACTGGAAGAACTGTTATTCAGCCGGTACCCCAAGATTCTTGAGGGTTGCCAGCAAGAAGGCCTGGGAATTGCTGACGGGTGGTTTACCCTGGTGGATACGTTGTGCCGTGATCTCCAGCATCTGACGGATAATGGCAGAGGGGCGCAGGTCAAAGCCTATCAAGTGAAGGCCAAGTTTGCCCAGCTGCGTTTTTATGCAGGTGGTGGCGATAGCTTCCAGAAAGGCATGATCTATATGGCGTCGCAGCTGGCCTCGCGTACCTGCGAGGAGTGTGGCGCGCCGGGCGAGCCATGTGAGCGAGATTATGCCTGGTTTATTCTCTGTCCGGTACACGCGCAGAGTCGATCGTCGAAGTAGCCCGCTTTTCCCGAATCCCAACGGGCTGATACGCTGCCTGAGACTTGATATGCCCGTAACATATCAAGACTTTAAGTCGCTAGAAAACTGGCGAACTCTGGGGTCCATTTCTCTGAGTCGGTTATAGAGCGCGCGAGCAATCTGATGGTCGGTTTCGGCAATCTCGATAGCCTGATCGATCAGGTCGGTTGGAATATCTTCGACTTTCAAGGTCAGCAGGATGGTTTCCAGTAGAGACCAGTTTTCCGGGAGAAGGGCCTGCTCGACGTACTGCAAAGCCAGCTCTCGCAGCTTGCTGTAAGCAAGGAGCTGGGGGCTGCTCGTCCAATGCCTGGCTTCAAAGATAAATGCATCGACTGCCTGCACGTCTGCACCAGGTAGCTCCTCCAAGGTCTGCATGATCCAGCGACGAAAAGCCGCACCTTGCACTACAGGAAGAAACTCCAGCCACATGCCAAGCTGCTTTAGCTCGCTCAGCGTTGAGCTCTCCAGCATCGCTTTGATGGCGTCGTGGTCCCCAGAGGTGAGCAGTGGCGGAAGGCGCCTTGCGTATCCTCCACAAGTACTGCAGAACACACCGCATGACTCATGTGATGGAGAGGCAAGGGAATCCAGACGGGCTTTGACCTGGTTAACCTGCTGAAGAGACATGCTGTTCTCCTTCGTGATGGGCGGGCTATTTCATGTGAAATTCGGCAGAGACAATCTGCTTTTCTTCCCAGCCTCGGAGCAGCCCGGACCAGATGTTCGCACGGAGGTTCGAGCGCTCGGTAAAGCGGCTTGACTGCCAGGGCTTTTTCTCTTTGCTGCCGTCCGCAAAGTGAAGCACGACTTGGCCGGTTCTGCCGTCGATAAGGCCCTGCCGGAAGCGGTCTTCGCTGGGGAAGAAGTGAAGCTCCGGCCGCTGAAGACGGCTCTGGCGATGATCATCGGAGCCGGGGGAAACCCCTTCAACCTGGTCAAGTAGTCGCTCGATTACATTGGCGGGGGTGTCGAATCCTTCGGCATGGGCGGAGAGGCGCTGGTAAAGGGATTCGGAGATCCGGATTACTGGGGGCATGGCTTTCATCCTATATGGCAATATGGTTACCATATTGCCATATAGTTGATCAGTCAACCTATTTTGCCTGCCCCGGTAACGCCTGATTGAGGTGCCTCGGTAGCGGTCTGAAAGCTCGGCTAGCGAAATAGTGGGAAATGTGGGCTCCGGGTTTCAGCCCTACACCGGCCCACCATGCTCAATCGCGCTCAGTACGCTGCGGACCTGGGTGGCGCCAGACCCCGTACCAAGCAGGTCAATCGGTTTGGCCATTCCCAGTGCCTGGTTCGGCGTATTCAGCCACTCCGTTGCGTTATCCTGGCTACCCAAGATCCTGGCTGCTTGCCTGGAGATCAGCGCGATGGCTTGAGCCCGCGTGTACTCGGTTCGTTTAGCCATGTCATTTCTCAGTGTTATCAGTCGAAGTAGGCCGTCTCATCGTATCGACTGCTGTCTCTTAAACTCCATAGACCGTTTTGTAGTCCCCCATTTTTAACCGCCGTATGAGTAGAGGGTTAGCCTGCTAATTTCCCCCAACACTTCGAACGAGTCTTACTGATGCCATTGAACTTTTCTCGGCAGGATAGGAAATTCCATGGGTAAACTGGATGGGCCAAGCTTTTCCACTATCCGAAAAGTTGGGAGAAGAAGACCAAAACAAACCACCTGGAGCGCCGGGGAACACTGCTGCGTTAATCGCCGGCGCGCTGCAGCTAATTTCCACTATTGTTCCTAGCTCTTTTATGTTTGGAAGCCTCCAATCATCATAGCCAGCAAAGGCTGACTCAGCATGAGCATGCTGCAATGCGCTCATCCAGGTAAACATTGATGCCCAGCCTGACTCTGTGCAACTTCCAGAATTCCAGGTCTGCCCCTCAGCACATCTTTTCCACATCAGCCCGGTAACCAAGTGGATAGCGGTGCCATCGGGATGCGTTAAAAAATCCTCTGTCGGGGTTGACGGGCCAACGAAGTCATTTTGATCTCCGTTCATGCAAATAGCGTATGCATTACTGCCAAAAAAGAAAAAATGCTGAGCCTGTAAATAAATCTGTGTAACTGCCCACCCCATTACAGGTGACCGTTCAGGCGGTCACCAAATTCGATAATAAAGCGATTCAATGCCGGCCTCCAATCACGGATCGGCATGGTCCATTTCTTCGAAGCCTGCTGGATCGCCAGGAAAGCCACTTTCAGTGCCGAGTCATCGCTGGGGAATAACTTTCTGCGCTTGGTCGCTTTACGAATCACACTGTTCAGCGACTCGATGGCATTCGTGGTATAGATCACCTTGCGAATCGCCGGAGGGTACTCGAACAGCGTAATCAGATTGTCCCAGTGGCTGTTCCAGGATCGAGAGATCTGCGGGTATTGGCTGTCCCAGCGTTCGCCAAAGGCATCCAGCGCCTGCCGGGCTTCACGTTCGGTGGCAGACTGGTAGATCTGCTTCAGATCGGCCGTCACGGCCTTGTAGTCCTTCCAGGACACGTAGCCCAGCGAGTTGCGAATCATATGCACGATACACAGCTGTATCTTGGTCTGCGGATACTCTGCAGCAATCGCATCTGGGAACCCTTTCAGGCCGTCCACACAGGCGATAAGGATGTCCTCCAGACCACGGTTTTTCAGTTCCGTCAGTACCGATAGCCAGAACTTCGCGCCTTCCGTTTCAGCCAGCCAAAGGCCAAGAAGCTCCTTCTGGTCTTCCATGTTGATAGCCAGAGCCAGGTACAGGGATTTGTTGATGACGCGTTTATCCTGTCGAATTTTCAGAACAATGCAGTCCAGATAGACGATAGGATAGATCGGATCCAGCGGGCGGTTCTGCCACTCGTGAACCTGCTCGATAACTCGCTCTGTCACCTTAGAGACGAGCGTGGCCGATATATCCGCGTCATACATTTCCTTGAAGGCATCCACGATATCCCGGGTGCTCAGACCCTTGGCGTAAAGTGCGAGGATTTGGTCATCCATCTGGGTCAGACGGGACTGGCCTTTACGGATGAATTGAGGTTCGAAAGAACCGTTCCGGTCTCGCGGAGCCTGTATCGATACTTCGCCGTGCTGCCCTTTCAGGCGCTTGGCTGAATAGCCGTTACGGCTATTGCCAGTGCCACGGCCTTCAGGAGCATGTTTCTCGTATCCGAGGTGCTCGTCCAGTTCGGCATTGAGGGCGGTTTCAACAGTCATTTTGATCAACTGTTGAGTAAGAGCTCCGAGATCTTTTTCAGACTTAATGTCTTTGGCCAACTCGGCGGCCATGGCTTTGAGTTTTTCTTGGTCCAATTGCATACCCACGATGGCATCCTTTTAAAAAGGTTACTCAGTCGTGGGCAGTTACACAATTTGGTTTACAGGCTCTTATGCTTTCAGCGAGCGGGTGCGCCATAGGTAATACACGACGGGTAATACCAACAACGTTAAAATCACAGCACTCACCATTCCGCCCACCATAGGCGCCGCAATCCGGCTAACAACTTCCGCACCTGTTCCGGAACTGAACATAATGGGCAGCAATCCAGCGATAGTGGAGGCCGTAGTCATCATTACGGGTCTTACACGAAGTCCCGCGCCCTGTGTCACGGCTTCGAGCAAATCTTCTTTTAATGGTTGCACTCCACGCTCACGACAGGTATCTATCAATTGGTGATATGCTTGGTTAAGATAAGTTAACATGATGATACCTATTTCCACCGTAACCCCCGCCAGTGCAATAAAACCAACCGCAACCGCGACAGAAAAATTATAGCCAAGCAGGTACATCAGCCAGATTGAACCAATTACCGCCAGTGGTAGTGTTCCCAGAATAATGGCTATTTCAGTGAAGTTACGAAAATTCATGTATAACAGAATGATAATGATGGCAAGCGTCAAAGGAACCACATAGGTCAGTTTCTCTTTGGCGCGCAGCATGTATTCGTACTGACCGGACCAGGCCACCGAGTAACCGGCCGGTAAATCCAACTGCTGCTCGACCGTTGCCATGGCCGCTTGTACATAGCTGCCCACGTCCACCCCATCGATATCTACAAAGGTCCAGCCATTCAGCCTGGCGTTCTCGCTCTTGATCGCTGGCGGGCCGTCCTCCACATAGACATTGGCCACATCGGCGAGCGCAATGCGTTGGCCGCTGGGCGTAACGATGGGCAGCAGCGCCAGCTGTTCTGGCGAGTCTCGATAGTCCTGCGGGTAGCGCAGATTGATCGGATAACGCTCCAGCCCCTCAATGGTCTGCGCCACATTCATTCCCCCAATGGCCGTGGCTATTACCTGCTGCACATCAGCAATATTGAGGCCATAGCGCGCCGCCTGTGCACGCTGAATATCCACCTTGATGTAACGCCCACCGGCCACCCTTTCGGAATACACCGAGGCTGTGCCGGGTACATCCTTGAGGATCTGCTCTAGTCGCTGACCAATCTTCTGAATTTCTCGCAGATCCTCGCCCGCCACCTTGATGCCTACCGGCGTCTTGATGCCGGTGGCCAGCATGTCGATGCGAGTCTTGATCGGCATCACCCAAGCGTTGGTCAAACCGGGGAATTTCACTAGCGCATCCAGCTCCTTCTTGAGCTTCTCCGTGGTCATGCCCTCGCGCCATTCCTCTTTGGGCTTGAGCTGAATAAAGGTCTCGATCATGGTCAGCGGAGCGGGATCCGTGGCTGTCTCGGCACGGCCGATTTTGCCAAACACGGTTTTTACCTCAGGCACTGTCGCGATCAGCTTGTCGGTCTGCTGCAACAATTCCCTGGCTTTGCCTATCGAGATCCCCGGATAAGTGGTCGGCATATACATCAGATCACCTTCATCCAGATCGGGGATGAATTCACTACCAATCTTGTTAACCGGCCAGATCCCAACGAGGAAAATCACAACCGCAATGGCAAGTGTAATTTTCGGAAAACGCAATACGGTTTTCAGCAGGGGCATGTACCCGGCAATCAGTAATCGATTAACGGGATTCTTGTTTTCCGCTACCACCTTGCCTCTGATGAAATATCCCATCAAAACCGGCACCACTGTGATAGCAAGCGCCGCACTGGCTGCCATGGCATAGGTTTTGGTAAAGGCCAACGGGCTGAACATCCGGCCCTCCTGGGCTTCCAGGGTGAATACTGGTACAAAGCTCACAGTGATAATAAGCAAACTGAAAAACAGCGCCGGACCGACTTCACTGGCTGACGCCGCCACGATTTTCCAACGGTTCTCTGGCGTCAAGGGCGTACGTTCCATATGCTTATGCATGTTTTCGATCATGACAATCGCGCCATCAATCATGGCGCCTATCGCAATCGCTATACCGCCTAATGACATGATATTGGCATTGAGACCTTGCCAATACATCACGGTAAAAGCCGTGAGTATACCTAGCGGCAGACTGAAGACCGCCACCAGTGAGGACCTGACATGAAACAGGAAAATGACACAGATCAACGCCACAATGGCGAGTTCTTCGGCCAGACTTTTCCACAAACTGTCAATGGCGCGAGATATCAGCCCTGAACGATCATAAACGGTTACGATCTCCACGCCATCGGGCAAACCCGCCTTGAGTTTTTCCAGCTTGGCCTTGACCCCATCAATGGTTTTCTGGGCGTTCTCACCGAAACGCATCACCACAATACCGCCCACCACTTCACCTTCGCCGTTCAACTCGGCGATGCCACGGCGCATTTGCGGCCCCAACTCGATATCCGCCACATCCTTGAGCAACAGCGGCGTACCGTTAACATCCAACCCTAACGGAATGTTGGCCAGATCATCGATACCCTGGATGTAGCCGCTGGCGCGCACCATGTACTCGGCTTCGGCCATTTCCACCACCGAGGCGCCCACTTCCTGGTTGCCGCGCTGGATAGCCATCTGGATAAGAGACAGGGGAATACCGAAGGCGCGCAGTTTCTCCGGGTTTACCTTCACTTGATACTGCTTGACCATGCCACCGAGCGCCGAGACTTCGGAAACACCCGGCACGGTTTGCAGCTCGTATTTCAGGAACCAGTCCTGCAGGCTGCGCAGCTGACTGATGTCATGCTGACCGCTGCGATCCACCAAGGCATAGAGGTAGACCCAGCCGACACCGGTGGCGTCCGGTCCCAGTTGCGGCCGGGCGCTGGGCGGTAATGTGGGCGCGACCTGAGACAGGTACTCCAGCACCCGGGAACGTGCCCAGTAGGCATCGGTATCCTCGTCGAAAATGACATACACAAAGGAATCGCCAAAAAAGGAATAACCGCGCACGGTAACCGCACCGGGTACCGACAACATGGCAGTAGTCAGTGGATACGTGACCTGGTCCTCCACCACCTGCGGTGCCTGCCCAGGAAAACTGGTCTTAATAATGACCTGTACATCGGACAGATCGGGAATGGCGTCCACCGGGGTGTTTTTCAGCGAATAGAGACCCATCCCCACCAGCATCAAAGTAGCCAGCAGCACGAAGAAACGGTTACCGACGGACCAACGGATTATCGATTCAATCATGATTGTGCTCCTTTTGATCGTGAGCGTCGTGGTTCATGCCCTGGTGTTCGCTGTGCTCCGGCATCGACATATCACCGTGATCCATACCCTCGTGCTGACCGTGATCCATTCCTGCAGGCATGGCATCATTGCCTTGCTCATTGGGAATATGCACTTGGGTAATCTGGTATCCACCACTGTTGTTATTGGTGATCTGCACATGCAGGCGCATTCCCTGTTTGAGCGCATCCATGTCCACAGCCTCAGCGACGGTGAAATCCATGGTCATGGTGGGCCATTGCCAGTCCGGGATGGCCTCGTGCTCCAGGGTCACCATGCGGTGATCCGGCATCAGGCTGTCGATACGTGCGGCCACCCAGACTGAGCGGGAATCAGCGTCTGCCTTTACATCCATTGATTCGCCTTGCTGATCGCGCTTGGCCATGCGCTTGAAGTCCGACGTCTTGCTGGATTCCGAGTCGATCAGGAACTGAGCAGAGGTCACAATGCGTTCCCCTTCTTTGAGTCCCGACTGAATTTCCACCTGCCGTTCGCCCACACGCCCGACCTCAACGGCCACCGATTTGAATTTGCCATCACCCAGCGCCAACACCACGCGCGCCTGGCTGCCGGTACGGATCAGCGCTTCTCGCGGGATTAACAGTGCTTCAGCCCCCGCCTGGGTCTCAATGACCATCTGCGCGAACATGCCCGGCTTGAGGAAGTCGTCCGGGTTGTCGAAATGCACCCGGATTTGCGCGGTACGTGTCTTGGCATTCAAAGACGGATAGACATAGTCCACCTGGCCCAACCAATCCCGACCGGGCAGGTAATCGAGCCGCATCCGCACCTGGTCGCCGGTCTTGACCAGGCTTGCCTGTCGTTCGAACACCTCACCGATCACCCAGATATGCTCCAGTTGGCCGATGCTCATCAGACTCAAGCCAGGCTTGACGAACATGCCCTCACGCACCGCGAGATTGTCCAGTACCCCGGACTGCGGCGCGGCAACGGTGATGGTCTGGCTGACCTTGCGGGTTTTACGCAGCCGGTCGATATCTGCCCGCGGCACCTGCAATGCCAATAACCGTTCCACGGCAGCGCCGATCAACACCGGATTGTCGCGTTTCAACGCCAACAACAATTCCTCCTGGGCGTTGACCAGGGTGGGTGAATAGAGGGTGTACAGGGGGTCGCCCTGTCTGACCGGATCCCCGGCGGCCTTGACATGGAGCGTCTCGATCCAGCCTTCCACGCGCGGGCTGATATGCACCAGCCGGTTCTCATCGTATTGCACGTAACCGACGGTTTTGACATCCAGATTCAGAGACCCGGACTCAACCGTGGCGGTGCGCACGCCGAGATTGTTGACGACCTCGGGCGATATCTTGACGGTGCCGGCTTCATCCTCTCCGGCGGATTTCTCGTACACAGGGATCAGATCCATGCCCATGGGCGATTTGCCAGGCTTGTCGCGCTTGTAGTTGGGATCCATGGGCGCCACCCAGTAAAGTGGCTTGCGTTCACCGCCGGTTGCTGTCATATCCCCCTCATCGGGGTTGCCGAGTAGCCAGACGCCGGATGCGCCGAGCAGCGCGCCGACGGCCGTGCCCAGCAAGGTTTTGGTGAATGTATTCATGTTGAACTCCTTTAAAACGGTTTCGCCGGCCGTGCATCGTCGAACGACGCCTCGGCGAGCAGGTAATTGATTTGGGCGATGGTCTTCTGCCGATCCACGGCAATGGCGAGCGCGTCGACCTTGGCATTCAATTCGGCAATGCGGGCACGCACGGCTTCGGCGAAGTCGCCGTCGTCGTTGTTGTAGGCGGTCAGCGAAGCTTCTGCCTGCTCAGCCATTTGCGGCAGCAGCTGATCGGTGTATAACGCCTGGCGTTCATCGAGACGTGCCAGTTGTACGCTCGCGGTTTCCAGTTCCGCCATTAGCCGACGACCAAGCAAGTACTTTTCGGTTTTGATGGCCTCGGTTCGATTTACGGCGGCGCTGACTTCCTTGTCCTGCCGGTTACCGGTGAAAAGGGGCAGATCGAAGGTGACGCCAACGGAGAACAGATCGGCCCGGTCGCGCCCCATGGGATCGCTGTCGCGATAGCCGTATTGGGCGGTCAGGCCCCATTCGGGCTTGTATTTCTGTTTTGCCAGATCCACACCGGTTTGCGTTGCGTCGATACGCTGGTCCAGTGCCCGTAGCGCGGGATGATGGCGGATCCATTCGTAGCGCGTATGCTCGCTGGCCTGCTTAATGGTCGGTACCGACAGTGGCCTGGAAAGAGACTGTGTCGGTAGTACCGGAGCCAGAGGGACAGTGGCAGGCGCACCGATCCATTCGGTCAGACGCTTTTGTGCGGCTTGCTGTTGCTGCCTGAGCATCGTCAGTCTGTCTTCAAGACGAATCAGCTCCAACTGCGCGCGAATTACGTCCTGCTGACGTGCCCTGCCCAGCGCCGAGGAGTAACCCGCTTTGGCGGCATCCACCAACTGCTCAAACAGTGCGCGATCCTGTTCGATCAGCCGGATACTCTCCTGCGCCTTGAAGGCTTCCAACCACAACTGGCTGACCGTAGCGCCTACCTTGGCCCGACGATCCAGCCTTAGTAAGGGATGCTGCTCGGCTAGCTGCTGCTTTTGTCGGCGGGTGAGCGACAGACTGTCACCCCGGGGAAACATTTGGCTGATCCCCACCGACAACTGAGTCATGCCTTCCTGATTGATGTCAAAAGAATCAACAGGGAAACTGCCGGCCATCAGGCTCATTCGGGGATCCGGCAAAGTCGCCGCGGCAGTCGCTTCGTCGGTAAGGGCCTGCTGAGTGTACTGGCTACCGGTGAGCCAGGGATCGGTATCTATGGCGAGGGTTATCGCCTCGTCCAGCGTCAGGGTCTCGGGAAGGGATTGCGCAAAGGCTATGACACTGCCTATACCGAGCGGCAGGATAAAAAGCATGGTGACGAATATTTTCATGGCTGCGCTTCCGGTTGTTGGAGTGGCTGAACCTGTTGAGCCGCGCTCTCGACACTGGCAAACACTTCAGTGCTGCCGTCTTTTTTCATCAGCAGAACCCGGTATGGCATGAACTTGTCACCCACCTCCATACCCGGACTGCCAACGGGCATGGCGGGCACTGTCAGCCCAATCCCGTCGGCTGGCGGATTAGCCAGAAACTGATGAATATAGCGGGCCGGGATGTGCCCCTCAAAGGCATAGCCTTGTGACGACACCGCTGTGTGGCAGGAACGCAGGTTGTTTGCGATTCGATAGCGATCCTTGATGGCGTCCAGATTAGCCGGGTGTTCGACACTGGCCTCAAAGCCCTCGTCTTCAAGGTGACCTATCCATTTTTTACAGCAGCCACAGGTAGGGCTTTTGTAGACGGTAAGCGTTTCAACTGCACCAGCGGATGGGTCAGATTTTTTTGGGTTTTTAGGCCCATCATTACAGGCCGCGATCAAGGGCAGCGTCAACAGCCCCAACACCAAGCCCGTTAATTTAAATCGATACATAGTTGCCTCCGAAGACAATTGAATAGAACATTAAGTAATGGATGACAAGGTAACGAGCAGACTTCAGTCGTGCAGGCGAAGCGCCTTGTATCACAGTTCGAGAAAACGGTTTTTACCTATCAATCAGGCGATCGGAGGTCTCAATAGAGGAAAATTGGGCGGTCGCGGGAAGGCGGGCACATGAAAAACAATTGCGATGGAACCTGCATGAATGGGGGAAGCGAAGTGAGCAACGGGCGGCATCATTGACAGGCAACCGCTCATCATACAGTCAGCGTCGCCCTTATCACCGGCACAGCAGCCGTGTCGATCCTGGACTTCACCGGCGTCATGCTGCATGGCATCATGCTCCAACTGAGCGTAGTTCAGATGCGCATGCTCACCCTGGAATAGGCCGACCGGTGCCGGTTGATTGGCAGGCATGGTGCAGAAGTCTGACGAAGCCGCAAACGCGCTCCTCGCAAGGAGCGTCACCAGCAGCAGCCATATTACCCATGCACCAGGTCGCACAAAAAAGCCTCTCACCAATCCATCACGCCGCGGATGGCGGCACCGGTCTCCGAGCGGGCCTTCAGTTCTAGCACCTGACCGAGCAAGGTCAGTGAAATGATCACCGCAGCCGCCTCAAAATATACCGCAACGTCGCCATCGAGACGGAACGAAGTCGGGAAAATGCCGGGCGCGACGGTTGCGATAACGCTGTACAGATAAGCTGCGCCGGTGCCAGTACCGATCAGGGTCCACATATTGGGCGAACGTTGCTTGAGGGACTGGATCCAGCGGACAAAGAAAGGCCAGCCGGACCAGAGCACCACCGGAGTGGCCAGCGCCAGCTCCATCCAGGGGCGTGCCGTCCCCAGCAGACTGTCAAATGCCCCACCCGACATAGCGATCAGAGTCACCATGATAGTCAGTGGTAAGGTGTACCAGAAACGACGCCTGAAATCCGCGAGTTCCGGGTTGTCCCTGGCCTCGCTACTGGGCATCACCGGTTCCAGCGCCATGCCGCATTTCGGGCAGGTGCCCGGGCCCAGTTGCCTCACTTCCGGATGCATAGGACAACTGTACTCGGTGTTGGCATCGCCCTCGGCGCGTTCGGATCTTGTCAGATAGCGTTGTGGATTATTCATAAATTGGCTTCGGCAATGCGCGCTGCAAAAGGAGTACAGCCTGCCCTGAAACTCGGCCTTGTGGAAGGATGTCTTCATGACCGACATCCCGCACACGGGGTCGGTCAATTCAGTGCTGTTGGACTCGCCGCGCTGACGGGGTCGGTGGTCGTCACGGGCATGCGACATGGGTATCCTCCTGAAGCCAGCCTTAATGGTGCCCGGCGTCATCCGCGCCGCGCGCGGTCAGGATCTGGTATTGCTGCGGCGACAACTCGGGTAGGCGCTGCAGGAACGCCACCATGTTCCAGATGCGCTGATCGTCATGACCCGGCCCCCAGGCCGGCATCCCGGAAGCCTTGATGCCATGTTTAATAATCCAGAATTGTCGCTTAATGGCCTCGTCATCATTATCAGTGTCACCGGCATGCTCATGCCCATGCCTATCACCCGTCAGTGTTAGATTGGGCGGCGCGGGATACAGCCCCAGGGTAAAATCACTTTCGGTCTTGCCCGGTTTGAGATGGCAGCCGGTGCACATGTCGTTGTAGTCGGCGCCGCCTGCCAGCAAGCGCTCGGACGAATTCAGGTCGGTCGGCACCTCGATGTCGTTTGATGCGCGGGCGATGGATCGCTCGCGCAGGGTTTCCAGCGCCCAATAAGTCAAGTCGTTGTGATGGTCATCGGCTCCCATCGGATAGAGACCCGAATAGAGGAACCCCACACCGGTCACCGCCGCCACGCCTGCCGCAACGGCGAGGCATTTAAAGCAGGATAAAAACTTAAAGGACGTCATGTTATCTCCTCAGGAATGGCTACCCGTTATTTTTTGTGCTGGTGTTTGGCCGGCTTTTTTTCATCGGATTTTTCGTCATGGTTACCGTGATCGGTATGGCCTTTGTCCCCATGAGCTTCATGCGATCCTTCTTCATCCTTGTGCATGGCCTTCATGCATTTTTTCATCATGGCCTGCATGACCGGATCTTTCATGTCCATTTTGGAATGATCCATGTCTTTCATGGCCGCACAGTCCGGCGCCTGCGCCTCCTTCATGTGCTCCTTGGGATCGTGGGCTTGGGCTGACAGGGCAAGCAATAATGCCGGCAGGGCGACGAAATAGCTGAGTGATTGGCGTTTCATAATGTGACTCCTAGGTTGTGTTAAAAACATAAGTCGTTTGATTAAAACCAGAACCGGATCCCGGCGACGTACCGGGTATCCTTGGTGGCATCGCCGTTGGCCCGCGCCTGATCGGCGGTGGCGCCAAAGGTGCCGTTCCACTCGATACCGACATAAGGGGCGAACTGGCGTGAAAACTCGTAGCGCAATCGCAGTCCCAGGGCGACATCGGACAAACCGCTACCCAGTCCGTTAACCGCATCGTCTTTGCCATAGGCGGTCAGTTCAGCCCGAGGCTGTAAAATCAGGCGCTGGGTGAGTAGCAATTCGTATTCCGCTTCCAACGACAGAGCTGTACGTCCGCCCTCGCCCAGGTAGGCGGTCAGATCCAGTTCAAACCAGTAGGGGGCAAGGCCCTGAATACCGAACGCGAGCCACTCGCGGCCCGTGCCTTCATCGTATTGATCAAGACGAACGCCCAGCTGGGTGTCGAAATAGGCATTGAGTGCGTGGCCCCAGAGCAGATCAGTCTGACTTTCCGCCAGGCGCCCGTCCACGGCATCGCCTTCGAGCTTGATCACCAAGCGGTCATAGGTGGTGCCATACCAGCCCTGCAGGTCAAAGGTCGTGACGTCATTATCGGCGTCGTATTCGAGGCGATCGCCCAGCAGCGACCAGAATCGATGCTCATCGGCCAGTTTCAGTTGCCGTGGACCCGGCAGCGCATAGGGGCCTTCCGTCAGCGTGTAGCCATCGGAATATGCGTGAGGATCGCGGGCATCTCCGCCCTGCATTTGCATGTCGCCATGGTTCGAGGTGGCATGCTCCATGGTGGCGTGGCCCATGGCGCGAGCAGCCGAACGGTCATCAGTGTGCTCTTGGGACGGCACATCGGCATCCTTTGCGTGCATCGCATGGGGATCATCCTGTTGGGCAAAGACAGAGGCCGAGAACAACAGCCCGCCAATAACGCCTGCACCCAAACAGAATCGGGCAAATTCCTTCACACTCATGACACCACCACCTCGCGGAACATCCCCGCATCCATATGGAATAACAGATGACAGTGCCACGCCCAGCGCCCCAGATCATGCGGGGTGGTCAGAAAGCTGATGCGTTGTGCCGGTTGTACCGGGATAGTGTGTCGGCGGACTCGCAAGCTGCCCTGATCGTCCTCCAGATCGCTCCACATGCCGTGCAGGTGCATGGGGTGGGTCATCATGGTGTCATTTTGCAAGATAACCCGAACACGCTCGCCGTGTTTCATGGCCACCGGCGTGCTCTTGCCGAATTCCAGCCCGTCGAAGGACCAACTGTAGCGCTCCATATTGCCGGTCAGGTGCAGCTCGATTTCTCTGACGGGGAGGCGACTGTCATCCAGCACCCCGTCGAGTGATTTCAGATCAGCCAGGGTGAGCACCCGTCGGCCATTGTTGCGGAGGCCAATACCCGGGTCATCCAGGTTGGTGCGCGGCCTATCGACCCGCATGTCTACCGATGGGCCGTATTCCGTGCGAGCGTGGTTCACTGTTTGCGACGGCTTGGCCAATGAATTCTGCGGCATACCATGCTGACTGTGATCCATGGCCATGCTGCCGTGGTGCATTGAGCCATGCTCCATCCCGGCGTGATCCTTGTTCTGCGCCGCGTCGTGTCCCATGGCTCCGCGATCCATTTTGCCGTGATCCATCTGGCCCATCATGTCAGCCATGGTCAACCACTCGACAGGATCCAACGCCGGCACCGGCGCGCTCAAACCGTCACCTACCGCCAGGGTGCCGCGCGCAAAACCGGTCCGCTCCATGCTTTGGGCAAAAATTGTGTGGGCCTCATCCTTCGGTTCCACCAGCACGTCGTAGGTCTCGCCCGGCCCAAATCGGAATTCATCGACCTCGACAGGCTCAATATTCTGCCCATCGGCCTGCACTACGGCCATCGTCAGGCCAGGAATGCGAACGTCGTAAAAACTGTTACTGGCTGCATTGATAAAACGCAAGCGCACGCGCTCACCGGGTGTGAACAAACCCGTCCAGTTGCCCGCTGGCGTTCGGCCGTTCATCAGATAGGTCAAGGTAGCGGCGGAAAGGTCGGCCAGATCGGTGGGATTCATGCGCATCTGATTCCACATCTGGCGTTTGTCCAGGGCACCGGAAAACCCCTGTGTGGAAACGTCGCGAAAGAAATCGCCAACCGTGGGCTGGTTGAAGTTGTAGACGTCACTCTGAACCTTTAGTTTGGCAAACACCGACATCGGATCCTCGTCGGTCCAGTCGGAGAGCTGCACCACGTAGTCGCGATCGGCGCGGATCCTATCTCCCTCACGGCTACCGCGGCCCTCGCGCGGCTCGACGATGAGGGCGCCATACATGCCGGTCATTTCCTGAAAACCGCTGTGGGAGTGATACCAGTAGGTGCCGCTCTGTTGCAGTTTGAAGCGGTAGACGAAGGTCTCGCCCGGTGCTATGCCCCGGAAGCTGATGCCGGGCACGCCGTCCATCTGAAAGGGCAGGATGATCCCGTGCCAGTGGATGGAAGTGGGGACCTTGAGCCGGTTGGTTACCCGGATGGTGACCTCATCCCCCTCACGCAACCTCAGGGTCGGTGCCGGAATGGAGCCGTTGATGGTGGTCGCCATACGGATCACGCCGGTAAAGTTGACCGGTGTTTCGGCGACGACCAGATCAATCGATTGGCCGCTCAGCACGGGCGCGGTACCGGTGTGTGTCTGGTTCTCCAGACGGCCCCCTGCGTGCAGCAGGGCTGGAAAGCTTGCCAGCACACCGCCAGCCACCAGCCCCTGTACGAAGTGACGGCGTGTCGCACTAAACGTTTTCATCAATGCTCCAATTCAGCGATATCGTTTTTCATAACCTTGCCCTCGATCACATCAACCGTGGCGAAGTGCTTGTTGATGATACTGTCGTTTTCGAGTCACGCCCGATCTGACAGGCCGGCAATAGCGACCGGAATGCCGACTGCATCAACATAAGTAATGCCTAGTGTAATCAAGTTAACTGCCCCCCCCTGTCAGCCAGATGACCCAAACATTACATTAATGTAATCTGTGTGTAATCTTGCTGTGGGGAATAACCCGTTAGGTTGAAACAAAATGTGGAGGGCGAGACATAGATGCGACTACTCGTGGTCGAGGACGAAATCAAAACAGGCGACTATTCGCGCCAAGGACTGGCTGAAGCTGGATTTCAGGTTAGTCTGGTGCGCAATGGTCTCGATGGCCACCATCTGGCGATGACCGAGTCCTTCGACTTGATCGTGCTGGATGTCATGCTGCCCGACGTGGATGGCTGGCGCATTGTGCAGTCGCTGCGTGAAGCGGGACGTCAGACGCCGGTGTTGTTTCTTAGTGCTCGTGACAGCGTGGATGACCGTGTCAAGGGATTGGAGCTGGGCGCCGATGATTATCTGGTAAAACCCTTCGCCTTTGCCGAGTTGCTGGCACGGGTGCGCACCCTGTTGCGCCGAGGCTCGGCATCACCCCTGTCGGATCAGCTCAGGGTGGCCGATCTTGTCCTAGATCTGCCTGGGCACCGGGTCACGCGCGCCGGCCGAAAAATCAATCTCAGCCACAAGGAATTCTGCCTGCTGGAACTGCTGGTGCGCCGTCAGGGTGAGGTGTTGCCGCGCTCGCTGATCGCCTCGCAGGTCTGGGACATGAATTTTGATTCCGACACCAACGTGATCGACGTGGCCATCCGTCGATTGCGCGCCAAAATCGACGACGACTTCGAGACCAGGCTGATCCACACGGTGCGTGGCATGGGTTACAAGCTCAATGTGGAAGCTGAAGATGATGGCGACTGAGCGGCGTCCGCTTTCGCTAACCGCCAGGGTCATGGTCTTTGTCGCGTTGGCCATCGGCATCAGCCTGGTATTGATCGGCAATCTGGTGCTCGGTGCCGTCGAGCGCCATTTCGCCGAGCAGGACGCGGACGAGTTGGTCGTGATCAACCAGGCGGTAGCGCAGACCCTGCAAAGGGTGGATGATCCGCTCCGGTTACCGGTGGCGTTGTCGCAGGCGGTGTCGGGACACCACGGTGTTTATTTTCAGGTGTGGAATGGCCGTGGCCAGTTGGTGTTCGCTACACCGGGGGCTGACTTCGCGCAGGCTATAGTAGCTTTTTCCCCCGTTAAGCGGATCCATGCCGATAACCTGGCTACTTGGCACTTTGACGGAAATGCCTATCGGGGTGTCGTCACACGGTTTGTCAGCGACAGCCGGGAATATCGCATTGCCACGGCGATCGGCATGGACTTCCACCTGCATTTTCTGCAAGGGTTTCGCCGCAGTCTCTGGATTATCATGTTGCTTACTGGCGGTGTGACTTTGCTAGCGGCGTGGTTTGGGGTACACCAGGGACACGCGCCTTTACGCGGTCTCTCGGACGAGATGCGCAGTATTCAGGCCGACCGATTGAATATGCGACTTGATTTTCGCAGCATGCCTCTGGAGCTACGGGACCTGGCCTCCGCCTTTAATCAGATGATTGAGCGACTGGAAGACAGCTTCACGCGGCTGTCGCATTTCTCGGCGGATATTGCCCACGAACTACGAACCCCGCTGACCAATCTCATCACCCAGACTCAAGTGGCGTTGGGCAGGGCCAGAACACTGGACGAATATCGTGAGCTCCTGTACTCCAATCTGGAAGAGCAAGAACGCCTGGCCAAGATGGTTAACGACATGCTCTGGCTGGCCAAGAGCGACCACGACCTGCTCAAACCGGTGCAGGTAACGCTGGATCTGGCCACCGAGGTCAGGGAGCTGTTCGACTTCTTCGGGGCGCTGGCGGAGGAAAAACATATCACCCTGTCTTTGGAGGGTCAGGCACCGGGGGTAATGGGTGATCGCGCCATGCTACGCAGGGCCATCTCCAACCTGCTGTCGAACGCCATTCGGCACACCCTAGCGGGCAAATGGATAAAGGTTCGATTGAGTAAAGCGGAGAATGACTCAGTATCGCTGAGTGTGATCAACCCCGACTCCGAAATTCCTGCACAGCACCTGCCAAGCGTGTTTGATCGCTTTTACCGCGCCGATCCTTCCAGATGGCGCCAGAGTGAGGGTGCCGGACTCGGATTGGCCATCGTTCGTTCCATTGTTGAGGCCCATGGTGGTCGTGTCGAGGCAAGCTCCGACCGGCACGCCACCAGCTTCACCCTGTTTCTGCCCGTCCCGGAAGAGCGAAGCGCCTGAGCATGAGCGTGTCCAGCAAAACACGCCAGGCCCAATCGTGGCGAGGTGAGGTGGCCATGGTGCCGGGGCTCATCGCCTTTCGGGGTGAAGCTGGCGATAACAAGCCCCACAAACATTGGGCGCATCAGATTGTTGTGGGTCTGGGCAACCCGGTTGAGGTGCGCGTTGGCCATGCGAGTTATACCGGGGCGAGTCTATTGATCCCTGCGGGTACAATCCATCAGTTACAAACTGCCAGGGTGTTGTGCCTCTATGCCGATCCGACCCACAATGCCTGTAAAACCCTGCTCCCCCAGACGATGGCACAAAACATTTCCATTATTGAGATTGACGGCACGCGGCAACTCATCCAGTTAAGCAGCGCAGACGATCTGCAAGCTGCGCTTGAGGATTTTCGGAATGCCTGCGTGTTGGGGACACACCCCAAATGGGTACAAATACCCACCGCCACAAAGATATCGTCCCGGATACTGCGAACGGCATTCCTGGCGTAATCCGGTTGTTGATTAACGTCGGAATCGGGATCTCTTAATTCGCCGCTATGCTCTTCCAGAGCCAGGTTTTTTTAAATTTTCGGCAGTGCGCCGAACGACCCACACAGGTTTTCCCTGCCACGCCACGGTAATCATGGCACCTGGGTCAATTTTGCTGATATCCACCTGTACCGGAGCTCCGACAGATTTGGCCTTGGCACTGGGATTCCAGGATTGAACAAAGGGCGTGGCGACTCCGACCACACCCGCACCTGCAACAAAGGAGGTGGCTCCTATCAGAAACCGGCGCCGAGGTTCATTCACTTCAGTCATTTCATGCCTCTCCTCTGCCTATTTTCTGCATAACCACTGTGGCAATGGACTGCGCATCAGACTGATTCGCCCGTAATAAACCTGGCGTATCCAAGGTACCGCCTTGATTGCGGTAACCAAAAGCGATACATCGATCAACGCCAAGATCCAAAGGGCGGCAGACACCGAGCAATATTTCCGGTCGCAGGTGCGATACAAAAATGCGCAAACGAATGTCATCGGGAAACAGGTTTATGCGGGTAGCCACATCGCAGACATAAGTCTTCTCATAGGGATCTCGCGGCTGCCGGAAGCGACCCGGTTCTAACAGGTACGTTATGTGGCATTGAATACCTTGTTTAGATAAAGTGCGTTTTACTTCCTGACAAACGCCTAATTGATAGGCACCTACCGCGACAAGTTGTACCGGTGCACCGTCAGTCTTATCCAAAGTCAATGCGCCCTGTTCTGCCAACTGGGCTGCCTGCTTGGGTGTGAATGCTGTAACAACGTCATTTTTGGGAATCGTCATCCCCCAGATTTGACCCTGGGTCTGGTAACAGGCATCGAGGCAGGCGACCGCACTATTGGCATCGGCGGGATACACAACTCTCGTCATATCGCTCATTTCCCCCAGCAACACCTCGCCAAAGGCGGAATCCTGATGGGATTGTTCATTCTTGCCGTTCTCCCATAAGTGCGAAGTGGCAATCACCGGCACCGACAGCCAGCCCGGCGGGCGCCCCAGCGCTTTTTGATGGCGCGCAAAAATGATTTCCTGGCGCAGCGCACCGATCATTTTCATGGCGAAGGCTTCATAGCTCACCACCAGGTTCAGACCGCCTTTGTTTCCCAGCGCCGCATTTACGACCGCCTCTTCATTGAGTGCGGTAATCACCGAGCCGTGAATGGATTCGGCCACACCCTGTTCCGGCTTCAGCACCCGGTGCTTAAGCAGATCAAGCGTCTTGCCCATGCGATTACTGCGCAGCTCATCCGGGTTGCCGATCCGCACCCGCCTATCGGGATTAGCGAGGTGCCATTCACAAAAGCGTGTGTCCACCGCTGCCATCGGGGATGTCGGGTCACCCTCGGTATGCCATTGTGGCTCTGTGGGAGATTGAAGCCTGACGTTGCGCATACACAGGGCATGGTGTTTTTCCGGCACTCGATTATCCGCCTCATGCTGCGCAATTTGTGAGATAGCCAGTTCCAACTCACTTCGTGGAAGAAATAATTTGGCCGCGTGTTCGTTAAATAGGTTGCGGGAGCGTTCATCGCTACTGGGGTTACCCGGTAGCGGTGTGCCATGAGCAGCATTGGTACCGGCGCCGTAGAATCCGTAGCCTTTTTCCGTTTCAGCAATCAGATATGGCAGTTTCACCGGATAGTGCATATGGCCTTCACGGATGTGCGCACTGCAGGCTTCGAGCCGCGCTTCGGATTCAAAAATTCCCCAGATAAACGCCGCCGGATCACGCCCGTCGATGGCGATGGGGTGAAAATCATTCTGTTCCAGGTGCTCGTAGAACCAGGACAAACCGCCTTGCTGGTACATGGTGGAGCGCTGGTCAATTCGCCTGCCATTGGCAATCATCACCGGTGTCACCAGCCCGCAATCCTCGGCGCGCCACCAGCGACTGGCCCAGTCGCTACCGCGCTGTTCTTCAAAAGCACCGTCACTTAAAAACGCCACTAGCCGTTCCCCGGGCAGCGGCATATGCACATATTGCAGTTCGGCAAAACCCAGATAGCCGCCTTCAATCAATCCGCCAGCGGTCTGCGGGTTTACGTGACTACCCAATGGAACACCAGGACGACCATCATCCGCCATGGCATAGCTGTAAAAATCCCGCGCCAACTGCGTCAAACCCTGCTCACTCAACGGATAGCGTTCGGCCTGTTCCGGATAAAGATTTTGCAACAGCACATTGACCGCATCGATGGCGGCCACACAGTGCCCCTGTCCCATCAACCAGCTGCGGGTGATACCGGCCAGGCGATTGGCAACCATATAGCCCGCATAGGCAGGCACCATATTCAGGGAACCGCCGGTATGCCCCTGTGGGTTGGATTTAAAGTCGTCTGCATCGAGTGCGCTGCCGTTGAAATTCACTTTGTTGGTGTAGGTCATATGCACCACCAACCACATGGCCGCAGTCGCCAGGCGGTCAGCGGCAGATAGTATCTCCAACACTTCATCGATCTGTCTAAACCGTCCTGTACACAGCAGTTGCTGGCAAAGATCGAACACTCTCACCTGTGTTTCATCCCGGTGTTGGATCACGCCATAACCTTCCGACCAGCGCGCAAAGGCAGGATATGTATCGCGATATAACTTTGCCCGCTGTTGTGTCCGATGATCGTTTTGTTGATCTATGGCATACATAGAAATTCCTCAATCAGCCAACGACTGAAATTCATTCTCAAAAGACAAGTGGTGTTGTACGGATCGCAACATGGCCGCTGCCTCATCGGCGACCACTACCCAACACTGCACCGGCGATGCCGGTGACGATAAAAGTAGTGGTAAAGGGGAGCGAGCCAGGGGATCTTTTAACGCGATGCCTAAGTGGGAAAGACCGGACAACAAACGACGGCAAATATCGATGTTGTTTTCCGCAATACCGCCGCTAAGAACGACACCGTCCAGCCCGCCCAGAATGGCGAAATACGCGCCCAGTGTTTTCTGGAATCGATAACGGAAAAAATCAAACGCCAGTTGGTGTTCCTGCTGTTCACTCGCAAACAAATCCGCCATGTTATCGATTCCGCCGGACAGACCCCGCCAGCCGGATTCGCAATTGAGAACCCTGTCGGTATCCTCGGGCGTCCAACCCTCCTGCCACTGCAACCAGGTCAGCAAACCGGGATCGATATCTCCGCTGCGCGTGCGCATCAACAACCCCTCATTGGGCGTAAAGCCCATGGTGGTATCGACTGGTTTGCCGTCGCGGATGGCGGCCATGGAACAGCCGCTTCCCAGTTGCGCAGTCACCAGGGTGTAGTGTTCGGCCTTGGGCTTCACTGCCTCCCAGTGTTTGACCATGGACTCATGAGCAAAACCGTGAAACCCGTAACGGCGTAATCGATATTTCTCAGTGAGTGCGACGGATAGTCCATAAATCTGTGACAGCACCGGCAGGTCGCTGAAAAACTCACTATCGAAAACCGCAAAAACGGGAATGGAAAATCGGGTATTCCGAAGCTGCTCAATCAGTTCAATGGCCGCCTTATTGTGCAGTGGCGCCAGTGGTATCAGGGTTTGCAGTTGCCGAAAGTTATCGTCGTTGATGGGGAGAGGTTTAAGATATTCAGAGCCCCCGTGTACGACTCTGATAATCACCGCGCGAACATCATGATTTGTCAGCACATCGGTCAGCCAAGGGGGCGCGCCAGGATAAGTCTGCGCAGCTGATTGGCCGACACCTGCTTGCCCAATAGCAACAGGCACCGTTGCACCCGCATATTCAAGCGCCGAGACGTTATGCGTGCTCCACTTGATGGATGAACTACCCGGATTCAACACCAACAGAACCGGTTTGTCATAGCGCGGCAAACTGCTCATCAGCTGGATAATCAGTCGGATGACTGCAAGCGGTTATAAATGGCCGCCAGCAACCACCCGGCGATACCCGCTACCACGAACCAGGCCACCAGCCCGATAACGACACCAGTGAGAGTCAAGTGCCAACCCATCTCATTCAGTTGCATATGCACCATTTCTCCGGACATGGACAACATCATGGAAGGCATTAACATCACCAGCAGACTGCAAGCCAGCCACAGTATCGCCGCGGTAATCGCGCTGGCCATCCCGAATTTGAACGCATTAAGTGTCATGATTATTCCTCCGTTTATGGTGGTGTATCTGTGAGAAATTAGTGTCTCTACAAATCCCCGAACCGGTTGGCAGACTGCGCCATACGCATCATTTCGTGCTCTTCCAGCGACCGGAGCGATTCCATCAACTCTTTGGCAGAGGGGATATCCGCCCTGGAGGCGAGATAGCGATACAGTTCAATCACCTGCTGGTGTTGATCGACTATCACCTCCATGATTTGCGTGGCATCCAGTTCGGCAAAGGGCGCGTCGCAATGCGCATGCCGAACGATGGGGTGCTTTGCCACATATTCGTAACACCAGGTATTCAGTGCATGCTCGTCGCCTGAGGTTTCAAACCCGCTGACTACCTTGGTCAGTGCCTTCTCATGATCGGACAGATACGCAAGGATCATCCGGGCCCGTTCATCCATATTCTTGTCCGCACAGTGGGATAAACACTGGCTGAGGTGTTGGTGAAATTCCCGGGTCCAGTGCAGCACATCTTTTAAGGTTTCAATTTGCATAACTTTTTCTCCGCTGTGGATTATCTCTTCGATTACAGGCGCAAAATATCGCGATAACCCGCCACATTCACCGCAAACGTGGTGTGCTCCTGCAAGTGCACCCGAAGGCCTTCAAGGGCTTCCGGGTCACCGTGAATCAGTTGAATTCGAGTAGTATCGGTCAGCGCTGACTGCTGTAACCACTGGATCAGTTCGAGGTAGTCTGCGTGCCCCGACAAACCGGAGATGACTTTCACAGTGGCTCTCAACGGTACCCAGCCTCCGTGGATTTTCACCGCATCAACACCCTCCAGCATTTTTGCGCCGCGAGTGCCGCCCGCCTGATAACCGGTAAACAGTACCGTGGTTTTAGAACTGCCTAACAGGCGTTTGAAGTGGTGGAGAATACGACCCCCGGTAGCCATGCCGCTGCCAGCGATAACAATATGGGGGAAAGCCTGTCCGGCAATCGCCTTCGATTCGTCCACCGTGCGGGTATAGGTCACGCCATCGCATAGGCGGTAGCATTGCTCGTGACTCAACCGGTGCTGATCACTGAACTGGCAGAAAATATCCGATACTTTGATCGCCATGGGGCTGTCGAGATAGATGGGCATTTTGGGGATATCGCCCTGATCCATCAGGGTCGCCAACAGATGTTGCAAGGCCTGCGCCCGCCCTACCGCAAAGGCCGGGACTAGCAGCACGCCGCCGCTTTTGGCGACACGGTTAACAATTTCCGCCAACTGCTGAAACGGATCTTGGGTGTCGTGCCGGCGGTTGCCGTAGGTGGACTCCATCAACAGCAGATCCAGCTCCGGCAATGGTCGAGGGGGGGTCATCAGCACATCATCGAAGCGACCGACATCACCAGAAAAGCCGATTCGTTTCCCTTCCGCTTCAACGATAATGCTGGCGGCGCCGAGAATATGACCGGCAGGCTGTAAATAAAAACGGATATCCCCGACCTCGATCTGTTCATCAAACTCCACAGACTGAAATAGCCTCATGCTGGCTTCCGCCGTTTGACGGTCGTAAAGCGGCTCAGGGTGCGCGTGCTTGCCCAATTTATGTTTGCTGTAATACTTAGCGTCTTCCTCCTGGATATGGCCGCTGTCGGCCAATAAAATCTGACACAGGGCCTTAGTGGCGTGATGGGTGAACACCGGGCCGCGAAAGCCGCGCTTGTATAGCACCGGGATATAACCGGAGTGATCCAGATGTGCGTGAGTGAGCAGCACCGCATCCAGTTTGTCGATGTCCAGGGGCAAGGTTTGCCAGTTGCGTTCCCGCAGCCACTTGTAGCCCTGGAACAAACCGCAATCGACTAATACGGTTGTCGTTTCAGTTTCCAGCAGAAATTTTGAGCCGGTAACGGTCTCGGTGCCGCCGACAAAGGTAATTTTCATAATGATTTTCCTGGCAATTTAAGCATGCTTATAACGGGCGCAATCAGTTGCGACGTAATATCAATAGCGTTGGAAGGATGGGGGATGGTATTGGATGTGACCAGTTGGCTCAGGCCTGAGGCCAGTAAGGTTTTATCGGAGTGATCGGCAAATATGCCGTGCACCGCCACGCACTGAATGTTGTCGATACCTTTGGACCGAAGTGTTTTAACGCATTCCAGGATTGTTTGCCCGCTGGAAATAACGTCGTCGATAATCACTGCCGTTCTATCCCTGAATTCGTTGATGTCGGGCAGCATCACTTCGACTTGGCGATCCCCGAAGCGCTGCTTTTCTCCAATCACAAAAGGATGTTGACTAAAGGCAGCAATCTCATCAACCCATTGCTCGCTTTCGCTGTCGGGCCCTACCAACAGTAGGTTGCTTTGCGTTTTGAGCCAGTGCGCCAATGCCGGAGCCCCTTGCACAACACGACTGGGTATGGAATAGATTTCATCCAGAGAATGATAGCGATCAGCCAACGGTCCGTATTGATGCAGCCATGGTACAAAATCTGGGAATTCGCAGTGCCTCGGTGGTCGTGGCTCAGTCACAATCTCAGCTTGAT
>NZ_LSMM01000071.1:0-26854 GCF_001566815.1 Marinobacter sp. Hex_13 | reverse complement strand
TTGACCAGATCGCCAAGCGCGTTGGCAATGGCGCCGGCTCCACCTTCGACATAGCTGCCGGGTGGAATGATTCCCCGCGCGACGTCCGCGACTTTTGAGCCTTTGTTGACGCCATTGATCGATGTTACCGAGGCAACTTTGTGGGGAATAAGCGAGGCGGTCACGCGGGAGGTGGGCGCGCCCTGGCTGTGGGCCATGATGTTGACCTTCGAATGCCCAAGCCCGTTGATGTAGTTGGCGAGTTGCTGGCCACGCTGCTCGCTGCTGTTCACAAAGGACACACTGGCGGAATATACCCGGGCGCCGCTGCGCTCAAGGTTCCAGGGAACGTTGTGGAAGTAATTGATCAAGCCACCGATGGTGTTGAAACCGGTCACACCGTGGACCAGAACGATGGGATGCTTTGTTTTGGTATAGCTGGCATGGCTGAGTGTGGGTGCTGCAAGCACGGCACAGCTCATGATCACCGCGAAAGTGATGAGTTTACGCATGGTTGACTCCTGTTGTTTTTGTGAGAAAGCACACCCTGTGAGGGCCGCTTTTTGTCGCCAATGCGTGGAGGATTATTTGCGATTGGGGCGGGAGTAAGAATCGCCCATTTGGGGGAGGTGATCTGTCGCGTCTACGGGGGGATGTGCCCGGAGGTTAGAGGTCCGGGCCGAAACGGTGGGGGTCCAGCTCCATATGGATGATGCGAGGGCCGAGCATGATGATTCTGCCGAGGTAGCGTTCCTCTCCGGTTGATGTGAATTCAAACAGGAAGCGGCGCCACACCCGGGTACGGCCGTTGTCGTCACGCTTGAACCATACGCCACGCAGGTACACGGCGTCGTCCAGCAGCATCACATCCATTTTCTTGCAGTAGTTCCTGGCTGCCTGAAGCACAAAGTCCTTGATGGCCTTGGCCCGCCACCAGTACCAGGTGGCGAAGCCGGCTACAAACAGCCAGAAGAGCGTTCCGAGGGTCACTGGGCGTGAGCCGTATTCCCAGTGCTGCCATTTGCGTCGTCATCCGCCGTGGAGCCGTGGTGGTCACGGCCCAGGAGGATGTAGAACGCGGGCAACACGAAAATGGTGAACAGCGTACCGATGCCCAGGCCTGCACTGATGGTCAGGCCGATGGCGAACCGGCTTTCCGCGCCCGGGCCTACTGCAATCAACAGTGGAACCATGGCGAAGATCAGCGCCAGGGAGGTCATGACGATCGGGCGCAGACGGATGGCCGCCGCTTCCACGACTGCCTCGCGCTTGTTCAGGCCCTTGTCCACCTGCAGCTGGTTGGCAAACTCCACGATCAGTATCCCGTTCTTGGACACGACACCGATGAGGGTGATCAGGCCCACCTGCGTGTAGATGTTCATGGTGGCAAAGCCGAGCACAATGAAGGCCATGGCCCCAGCCACCGACATCGGTACTGATACAAGGATGATGAACGGGTCGCGCCAGCTTTCGAACTGGGCTGCCAGCACCAGGTAGATCACCAGCAATGACAGGAAGAAGGTAACCACCAATGCGCTACCCTGATTCGCGAACTGACGCGATTCCCCGGTGTAGTCGAACGAGAAACCCTGCGGGAAACTGTCTGCGGCGGCATTCTCCATGAAGGCCATGGCATCGCCCACTGTCACGCCCGGCGTCACAACGCCCTGCAGGGTCAATGAGTTCAACTGGTTGAACTGGGTGCGTTGTGACGGCTCCACGTCTTTCTGGAAGCTGATGACGCTTGATAGCGGAACCAGGCTGCCGCTGTCGGCACGAATGTAATAGTCATTGAGCGCCTGCTCGTCCAGGCGGAAATCCTGGTCGACCTGGGGAATGACCTGATAGGAGCGGCCCTGCATGTTGAAGCGGTTGATGTAGCCGCCGCCCAGCATGCTGGACATGGCACGGCCAACGTCCTGCATCGACAGCCCAAGATCCGCCACCCGGTCACGGTCGACGTTGATGCGGGTAACCGGGCGGTCAAAGTCGATGGATTTCTGCAGGAACATGAAGTTGCCGCTTTGCATGGCCTGTCCGAGCAGGTCATTGGCAACGTCATTCAGGCGCTCGTAGTCCTCGCCCGTGGTGATCACAAACTGGAATGGCAGGCCGCCACCGGAACCCGGAAGGGAAGGTCTGGGGAAAACGGCGGTCTGCAGGCCGGTGACGTTTTTCAGTTCCTGGTCAAGCTGTGGCTGAACCTCGAACTGGCTGATGTCACGCTCGGACCAGGGCTTCATCTTGAAGCCGCCGAACACGGCGTTTGGCCCGGTAATGCCGAGAATCATGAAATCCTCATGGTAGCCGGGTACCGTCGACATGCGCTCCTGCACCTCATCTCCGTGTTCCTGGAGATAGTCGAGGGTGGACGTCTGGGGACCAAGCCCCTGATAGAACAGGATGCCCTGGTCTTCAGTGGGTGCCAGCTCGTTCTGGCTCATGGCCACCATGAAATAAATCGATCCCAGCACCACGATGGCGAAGAAAATCACCACGGACTTGGTGTCCATCAATGACGCAAGAGCACGTTTGTACCCATTGGCCAGGCCGCCGAAGGAGCGCTCCACGACCTGCTCGAACCGCCCTGGATTGCCGTGGGGCTTGAGGATCTTGCCGGACAGCATTGGCGACAGGGTCAGTGCCACGATGCCGGAAATAACGACGGTGCCGGCCAGGGTAAATGCGAACTCGGTGAACAGTGAGCCAACCAGTCCGCCCATGAAGCCGATTGGGGCATAGACCGCCACCAGGGTTGTGGTCATGGCGATGATCGGTGTTGCCATTTCGCGGGCACCGTTCAGGGCCGCGTTGAAGCGGGACTCGCCCTCTTCAATGTGGCGGTGGACGTTTTCCACCATGATGATCGCGTCGTCCACGACAAGACCGATGGCGAGTACCATCGACAGCAGTGTCAGCAGGTTCAGTGAGAAACCCATCATCAGCATGAAAAAAGCGCCGCCAACCAGAGACAGAGGCACCGCCACGGACGGAACCACGGCTGCCCTGACTGAGCCCAGGCAGATGAAGACCACCACCAGAACGATAACCAGCGCCTCCAGCAGTGTCTGGATAACCTCTTTAATCGAACTGTCGATAAAGTCGGACGCATCGTAGGCCAGGCGGACATTCATGCCGGAAGGCAGTTGGCTTTCAATCCCCGGAAGTTCATCTTTGACCAGCTTTGCAACCGTCAACGGGTTAGCGCCGGGTGACAGTTCAATGGCTACGTAGGTTGCTGGCTGGCCCTTGTACAGGGCCAACTGATCGTAGGTCTCGGAGCCCAGTTCAACGCGGGCAATGTCCCGCAGGCGGATCAGTGAGCCGTCGGATTCCTTGACCACCAGATCCTTGAACTGCTCCGGATCACCGACGTCGGTGTCGCTGGTCATGCTGATCTTGGTGTATTTGCCCTTGGTGTTGCCTACCGCCGCCTGATAGTTGTTGCGCAGCAGTACATCCACCACTTCCTGAGGAGTCATATCGACAGCGGACAGACGCTCTGGGTCCAGCCAGACCCGTAAGGCGAACTGGCGACCCAACAGGTCGGCCTTGCCCACGCCGGACAACGCCTGCAGCTTGGGCTGCACCACCCGCGTCAGGTAGTCCGTGATCTGGGGTACCTCCAGCTCATCGCTGTAAAAGGCGATGTACATCAGCGCGGTGGAATCGCCGGTTGTGGAGGTTATTACCGGGTCCTGCGCATCGGCGGGCAGCACGTTGCGCTGACTGGCCACTTTTGCCTGAATCTCGGCCAGCGCTGCGTTGGCGTCGTAGTTCAGCACCATCTTGGCTTCAATGGTGGATTGCCCCTGGGAACTTGTGGACGTGAGGTAGTCGATGCCACTGGCTTCAGCGATGGCCTGCTGCAATGGTGTGGTGATGAACCCTTTTACCAGCTCAGAGCCAGCGCCGGGGTAGGCGGTTGTCACCGTGACGGTGGTGCTTTCAAGTTCCGGGTACTGACGGATTTCCATCTCCATCGCTGCCCGGGCCCCGAGCAGCAGGATCAGCAGGCTGACCACCGTCGCCAGGACGGGGCGCTGTATGAATATGTCGGTGAAACGCATTACTTGGACGCCTCCGCCGGCTGCTCATCTTCCTGGACTTCAACGCGCTGGCCAGCCCTCAATCTCAGCAGGCCCTTGGCGACGACCTGCTCACCTTCCTTCAGGCCTTCGAGCACCGCAACGCGACTGTTCCGGGTATTGCCGGTCTGGACGGTGCGACGATTGACGACCAATTCACCGTCATCATTCTCTTCGACAACAAACACGAAATCGCCGTAGGTGTTGTAGGAAATGGCGGTTCTCGGCACGGTGACAACCTCCTGATCCTGGGGTTGCCTGGTTGCGACCGTGGCGAACATGCCCGGGCGAAGCTGGTTCTCCTCGTTGCCAAGCGTGGCACGAATCCGGACGGTACGGGTTTGCGGATTAACCGACGTGTTGATGGCGCTGACCTGGCCGGCAAAATCACTGTCGGGGATGGCCGCGACGGTCGCCACTACGTCGTAGCCCTGTTGCACCATGGGCAGGTCTTTTTCCGAGAGAGTGTAATCCACGTAGATCGGATCGAGCATGTTGATTTCGACGATCGGCGTACCGGTACCAATGTATTCGCCCTGATCCACCAGACGGAGGCCAAGCTTGCCGTCAAAAGGCGCGCGGATGATTTTCTTGCTCAACTGGGCTTCGGCTTCATTGACCCTTGCCCGTGCTGCGTCGAAATTGGCCTTGGCTTCATCGTACTGGGATTGCGACACGGCGCGCTTGGGAAGCAGGTCGGACACCCGCTTGAACTCCTGCTCCGCGAGCTGTGCCTCGGCACGGCGTGTGCGCAATGCGGCTTCATCAATGGCGGCGTCCAGGCGGATCAGGATGTCGCCTTTTTTCACCGTATCACCTGACTCGAACGCAATGTTCTCAACCACACCGGGAACTTCGTTCGCCACTTCAATACCATTGATGGCTTCAACGCTGCCAACGGCTTTGATCTCAGGTGTCCACATCTCGGTGCTGGCCATGGTCGCGGAAATTTTCGCCGGCGGCTGTGGCTGGGAAAATTGTTCCTGCATCTGGCCGAACTGGTAGAACTTGTAACCAAAAATGCCGCCGAGCACGACACCGAGAAAGATGAGTACAATCAGGAAGCGGGAGGCAGTGCGCATAATTCAGGTCCTGGGTCGTATGTCCGTTACAGGTAATCGTGTTAGCTTTGCAGGCTCCTGATCCCGTAGGGATGGAGTTGCCCGGCTCGCCGGGGGCTGTGTTGGCAAGGACTCGTCAACAAACCGTAAAGAATAGCATCCTATACAAGCGAGAGGGTTGCTGTCACTGATTTGTCAGTGAAAATGCGTACAATTACTGCGCTCCAGGCGCCTTCGCCTGCCTTGTCCAGGCGGGTCCGGGAGCTCGTCCCGTTCACTAGGTTGCCAAACAAGAATGACAGATTTACGACTCGGTCATCTATAAGGATTGGCGAATGCAATGGATTCTTGGTATTGCACTGGCGGCAGCCGTATTTATTGTGCTGAAACAGTGGGGCGCGTTATCGCCGGAGAAGAAGAAGGCCGCCACCTGGAAAGTCGTGTTGGTGGCTGGTGCCGCGGTGCTTCTATTCATGGTGTTGACGGGGCGGGTGCATGTGCTGACCGCCGCCGTGGCCGCCCTATTACCACTACTGAGAAAACTGCCAGCCTTATTGAAGTTTGCCCCAACGGTCAGCCGCCTGTTCGGGCAGAACCGTCAGAGTGGGTTTGGTAATGACGACACCGCCACCCAGCATCAGCGCAGGCAACAGAGTGCCAGTTCCGGAAATATGTCTGTCAGCGAAGCCTGTGAGGTTCTGGGGGTTGCGCCAGACTGCACAGACGACGAGATTGTGCAGTCGCATCGACGTTTGATCCAGAAGCTCCATCCCGATCGAGGCGGTAACGATTACCTGGCCGCAAAGATCAACGAAGCCAAGAGTGTCTTGCTGAAACGCCGTGCCTGACCGGCCTTAAAGAACCTCAACCTTTACCTCGAAGGTCTGATTCTGGCGGCGACTGTTCCCAGTTTGGTAGGTGATGCCGGACTGCTCACCTGCTCGCTGTTGGCGCGTGCTGCCGAGTTCCACCCATTCACCGGGTTCTACCCGACGTATTGTCATCACCGCCTCGGTGTCGTAGCCGGGCGGGTTGCCCTTCGGGTCTTCCTCAAAAGAAACGATGTTCAGTTCGACCGCCTGATCTGAAATCACCTGCGGACTGACCAGGAAGCCGCTTCGGGTTTCGACCTGTCCCAGAAACGCCGCTGGATTACGGCCCCCGCGGATGGCGACCGGTACGGTGCGGACCTGGCCAGAGGCAATATGAGCGGATTGCCCATCCTGAACGATCAGCGTGCGTTCCTGATTCCGCCGTGTCGTGGTGACCTTGCGTTCTGCCTGTACGCTGACCTGGTTGTTGTTGACGGAAAACCCGCCGCCACCGGTTTTGGCATCCACGTTGTGTCGGGAACGAACCGTAATGCGCATCTGTGAGGGGGCGACGTCCATGGTCTCCACCAGCCTGCCGATTTCATCCAGCACCTCTGGTTCACCACGAACCACCATTTGCTGTCCGCGAGCGGTGATCGACACCTGGCCATCCGGATAAAGTTCGCGGATCTGTTGCGCCACACCCTCTGCGGAGCGCTGTGCCATCTGGTAAGTACGGGCCTCAGGCGCCGCTGCTAGAGCGCCTGAAAAAAGCAGCAGGATCAGCAATAAAGAAAGCGTGGGCCGACAATTCATCGCTGTGTTCATGAGTGACTCCGGGACTGGTAGGGCCGCAATACCTGCAAAAAACCGAATTTACGGGTTGCAAAGCCGGAAACCGGGGATATATATTGGAAAGCATGAAGACGACACACGCGACCTGTCAATTGAATGTTCTGCAAGCTTTCGGTGAAAAATCGATCGCTGCGGTCGCTGCTGTGTTTTTTTGGTGGTTTGGTTATGGCTATTTTAGTCAGAGCCCGGGCCGCCCATAAGATCTTCATCGACCGAATAACGAGGAAGGCAGCCCGGCAGAAACCCAGGCTGCCACCGGACTCAAAAAGCCCCGACTGGTAGCCACCAGCCGGGGCTTTTTTGATTCTGACACAGGGAAACGGGAACACTGACCATGAACATGTCGCTGAACATCGAGACACTGAACGAGACCCAGCAGCCATCAGAGGCTGAGCCGGGAACCCGGGAAGTGCCGCTGCCGACACCAGCCGAACTGCGAGCCAGCCTGCCGGTTCCTGCTCACATTCAGGCGCGGATTCGCCAGCACCGGGATGCTATTCGCCGGATACTCAACCGCGAGGACCCGAGAACGCTGGTGGTCGTTGGCCCTTGCTCCATCCACGACGAAGTGGCGGCATTGGAGTATGGCGAGAAACTCAAAGCACTGGCGGATGATGTCAGCGACCGTTTTCTGATTGTGATGCGTACCTACCTCGAAAAACCCCGAACCACCGTTGGCTGGAAAGGCCTGCTCTATGACCCGGAGCGCACTGGCAGCGGAAACCTCAACGAAGGCCTGCTGCGTTCCCGGCGCCTGCTGTTGAACCTGTCAGACATGGGCCTGCCATTGGCCACGGAAGCCCTGAGCCCGTTCGCCATGGATTACCTTGGTGACCTCGTTAGTTGGACCGCCATCGGTGCCCGCACCACTGAGTCCCAGGTTCACCGTGAAATGGTCAGCGGCCTGCCGATGCCGACCGGTTTCAAGAACGGCACCGACGGCAGCATTGGCGTTGCCATCAACGCCATGAAATCAGCGGCCCATCCCCATCACCGGTTCGGCATAGGCAGTCATGGCGCACCCGCGATGATTACCACCGAGGGCAACCCTGATACACACTTGGTATTAAGGGGCGGGCGAGGTATTACAAACTACGATGCTGAGAGTGTTCGCGAGGCCGTGGATGCTTTGTCCAGCGCAGGTGTTTCTGCTTCGGTGATGGTCGATTGCAGTCATGATAACGCTCAAAAGCAATCATCGCGGCAACTGGAGATAGCGAAGGAAGTCATGTTCCAGAAGCGGTCGGGTAACCGAAATATTGTTGGATTGATGCTGGAAAGTTTTCTTGAAGAAGGGCGTCAAAATGACAGCGACGATTTAATTTACGGATGTTCCCTAACGGATCCCTGCATTGGCTGGAAGCAAACGGAAGAATTGCTCAGATCGATTTAACGGGAGATATCACCCAGTTCCGATGTGCCGGGCGGGTAGCCTTGGTCAGGACCGTGGAGCGCCAGGGATGGCGCGACCGAGCCCCACATGGACGTGCTTGTGGGCGTGTCCTGGCCAAGGCTACCCGCCTGGCTCAGGCAATCGGCTCTCAGTCCTGGCCGGGGTTAAGGGCCTCGCCCCCGTCCCCAGACACTGTTGAAAACAGCAACTGCCCCGCCAGTAACAACAGAACGCCCCCCATCAGCCGGTCAAGCCAATAGCCGAAACGGTTAAACCCCCTGCGGATCTGCGGCAGGGTGAAGAATACCGCCACGGCCATGAACCACAGGCCGGTGGCCACTGCCATATAGACGCCATAAGCCGTTTGAATCGCAATCGGCGTACCCGGGCTGATGATCACGGAAAAGAGTGATACGAAGAACAGCGTGGCTTTCGGGTTCAGGGTATTGGTCAGAAAACCCAGCCGATAGGCCGCGAAACCGCTTTGCCGACCACCGTTTTCCGTTTCGACATGAATGCCGCCGGCTTTCGAGCGCAGGCACTGTATCGCGATCCAGGTGAGGTAGAGGGCGCCAATCACTTTGAGAATACTGAACAGCACCAGTGACTGCTGGATAATCAGGCCAATGCCCAGCAGGGAATACCCCACGTGAATCAGAATTCCCGTGCCAATGCCGAAGGCCGTCAGCAGGGCGTTGCGACGGCTTTGGCACAGCGCCTGGCGAAGCATCACAGCAAAGTCTGGCCCTGGGCTGGCGACGGCCAGGAAATGAACGAGGGCGACGGTGATGAATTCCGGCCAGTAGTTGTGCATACCTTTTATCTCCAGGAAAGCTCCGTTACAGGGCGCCAGTCTAGAAGGCGCGGTTGAAAAAGTCCCGCGTCGAATGCTGCGATGTCTTTGGTTGGCAACTGAACGGTTTCCCGTATTCACTCCTATACTGAGGCAGAACCATGAATTTTGTAGGCGGTGAGGGGAGTTGTAGACGTGGAAAAACGCAAGGTGGATGTCGCTGTTATTGGCGCGGGTACCGCTGGCATGAGCGCCTATCGCGCTGCCCGCAAGCATACGGACAATATCGTTTTGATTGAAGGCGGTGCCTACGGTACCACCTGTGCCAGTGTCGGCTGTATGCCCAGCAAGCTTTTGATTGCTGCGGCCGACAGCGCCCATCAGTCGCGCAAGGCACCGATGTTTGGTGTTCACCCCGGTGATATCCGAATTGATGGCAAAGAGGTGATGGCGCGTGTCCGCAGGGAGCGGGACCGGTTCGTCAGCTTTGTGATAGAGGCGGTTGAGGGGTTTCCCGAGGCTCACCGGCTTCGCGGCCAGGCCCGTTTCCTGTCGCCTCACCGAATTGTTGTTGGAGAGAAGGTGGAAGTCGAGGCCGCCCGTGTGGTCATTGCCACCGGTTCCCGGCCGAACATCCCCGGCTTTCTCAAGGACGCCAAGGACCGACTGGTGGTGAATGATGACATTTTCGAGTGGGACGACCTGCCTGGGTCCGTCGCTGTGTTCGGTCCCGGCATAATTGGCCTGGAACTGGGGCAGGCGCTCAGTCGGCTGGGGGTTCGGGTGCGGATGTTTGGTGTCAGCGGAAGTCTTGGGCCGCTTCAGGAGGAAGCGATCCGCAACTACGCCCTGAAAACGTTTAATGACGAATTTCCGTTGGATACCCGCGCCAAGGTCCGGTCGGTTGAGCGAACGGACGACGGCGTGCGTATTCGTTTTTCGGGAGCGGATCGCAGTGAAACCACGGAAACTTTCGACTATCTATTGGCAGCCACGGGGCGTCGCCCCAATGTCGACAGTCTGGATATACAGAACGCGGATATTGCCGAGGATGACCATGGCTCACCGCTGTTCGATCATTACACGCTTCAGTGCGGTGACAGTCATATCTTTATCGCTGGAGATGCCAACAATGAGGTGCCACTGCTCCATGAGGCGGCTGATGAGGGGCGAATAGCCGGCGATAACGCGGCTCGGTATCCGGATGTGCGGGCCGGACTGCGCCGGGTGCCATTGGGCATCGTATTCACTGATCCACAGATTGCCACGGTGGGTATGACCCTCAACGAAGTCGATGAGCGTTGTAAGGGTGGTTATGCCGTTGGTGAGGTTTCTTTCGAAGGACAGGGGCGCAGCCGCGTTATTGGCGCTAATAAGGGCTTGTTGCATGTCTACGGTGAGCGGGGCAGTGGGTTATTTTTGGGCGCGGAGATGTTTGGCCCCGCAGCCGAACACATCGGACACTTGCTGGCCTGGGCTCTGCAGAAGCGCATGACGGTGAGCGAGATGCTGACCATGCCGTTCTACCACCCGGTAATTGAGGAAGGAGTTCGTACGGCATTGCGTGACCTCAACCGCAAGCTGGATATTGGGCCACAACCGATTGAGCATTGCCTGGATTGCGGCCCGGGTGGTTAGAGTCTGGGAAATGGCCCTGATCAGAAACTCCGGGCAACCGGGATTGCCTCCGCACCAGAGACGCCCCTTGCAATCTGCTGCTTCCGCGCCCATATCTTTTCATGAAAGAAGTAGGCCACCGTGTTAATCGCTGGTTCTACCATGGCAATCAGGCTGCCAATCAGTATGTCGCCGGTCAGCAGGTAAGCAACGGTAAAGGCCACGGTGAAGTGGGTAATGGCGAATGTGATGGTTTTCAGCAACGAGTTGTCACCCTTTGAACCATGGTCATGGAAAAACATCTTCAGGGCACTCATAGTCAGTCAGCTCCGCAAGTGCGATGGATATGGGTCCATTCAACAGCAATTGAGAATCGTTGTTAAATAAATAATATGCAGATTTTTGATAGCCCTTAGCTATTACTTGGTCTTGCCAAAGATTAGTAAGAGCTATCAAGAAGATTGGATAACTAAACTTTATCTATTCACGATTCCTGGTTAGATTAGCCACCAGTACATTCCGGTAACTGTCAAGGAGACACGTTATGAGCAAGAACTTTATTGGTCTGGACACTGAAAAGACCCAGAGCCTGGCGAACGCACTGAACGATCTGCTGTCCAACTACCAGATCTTCTACATGAACGTTCGTGGCTATCACTGGAACATCAAAGGTGACAACTTTTTCGAACTGCATGCCAAGTTTGAAGAGCTTTATGACGACCTGCTGTTGAAGATTGACGAGATAGCCGAGCGGGTGCTGACCCTCGGGCACAGGCCTGCACACGCCTACAGCACCTACATCGAAAAATCCGAGGTGCCTGAGCGAAAGGATGTGGCCGATGGTAAGGATGCTGTTGAAAACATCGTGGAGAGCTTCGCCAAGCTGATTGGTAAGCAGCGGGAGTTGCTTCACCTGGCTGGCGATGCGGACGACGAGGGCACCGTTGCGTTGATGAGCGACTACATCTCTCAGCAGGAAAAGACGGTATGGATGTACCGTAGCTACCTCGGCCAATAAAGCCCTTGAAGCTCTCAATCACTTGAGCAAGTGTTGATAATGGCGACCGCACGGTCGCCATTTTTTTGCTGATACCACCTTCCCTGAGCAGTTCTGACTTAAAAGTGACGCATTTCTGTCACCTCTTCTCCATAAAGTGTCGTGTACAACCACACGTGTAACGACAGAAGAAGAGGCAAACATGACATTCCAGAACTCACTCCTTACGGCAGCCATCCTCGCATCCACCCTGGGCCTGGCGGCCTGCGACGGTGATGACGGCGACGATGGCAGTACCGGTTCGCCCGGCACCAGCCAGACCCTGATTGAGCTGAATACCCTCGGCACCTATGCAAGTGGTGCTTTCGATGAAGGCGCAGCGGAAATCGTGGCTCACGATCCCGCCAACCAGCGTCTGTTTGTCATCAATGCCAACGATTCGACCGTGGACGTGCTGGACATCCAGGACCCGGAGATGCCGGTCAAGCTCAGCACCATTGATGCCACCGCCGAAGGTGCTTCTGCGAACAGCGTGGCGGTATACGGCGATCTCGTGGCCGTCGCCATTGAAGCCAACGTCAAGCAGGACAACGGCAAGGTGGTGTTCTATAACAGCACCGACCTGAACAAGGTGGGTGAAGTAGAGGCGGGCGCCCTGCCGGATATGCTGACGTTTACCCGCGATGGCCAGAAGCTCCTGGTGGCCAACGAGGGCGAACCCAGTGATGACTACAGTGTTGACCCGGAGGGTTCCGTTAGCATTGTTGACCTGTCCAACGGCGTGGCTGCGGCGACGGTCACCACGGCCGGGTTCGCCAGCTTCAACGGTCAGCTGGCCGAACTTATGGAACAGGGCCTGAGAGTGTTCGGGCCGGGCGCCACTCTGGCACAGGATCTGGAGCCGGAATACATAGCGATCTCTATCGACGGTGAAAAAGCCTGGGTCGCGATGCAGGAGGCAAATGCCGTTGCCGAACTGGACATCGCGGCCGGGGAGATTACCGCCATTATTCCGTTGGGTTTCAAGGATCACAGCATCATCGGCAACGAATTGGATGCCAGCAACGACGACAGCGGCATCAACATTCGCAACTGGCCGGTGAAAAGCATTTACCATCCGGATGCCATGACCAGCTACGGTTTTAACGGAAAAACCTATTACATCACCGCCAACGAGGGTGATTCCCGGGATTACGACGGCTTCAGTGAGGAATTCCGCGTCGCCGACCTGACGCTGGATGCCATGGCCTTCCCGAACGCTGCCGAGTTGCAGGAAGACGCTAACCTGGGACGCCTGAACGTCACATCCACCCTGGGTTTTGGCAATTCCTGCGCGCCCAGCGATCCTGCCAACGTCATTCTCGTGGGCGGTGAGTATGACCGGGGCTATGTGGAGAATAACTGTGTCTACAGTGAGCTCTACGCCTACGGTGCGCGTTCGTTTTCAATCTGGTCGGAAACCGGCGAGCGGGTCTTCGACAGCGGCAGTGAATTCGAGCGCATTACCGCGAGCCTGATCCCGGACAATTTCAACAGCAATAATGACGAAAATGCGTTCGACAACCGCTCCGACGATAAGGGACCAGAGCCTGAGGCGGTCACCGTGGGTACCATTAATGGCCAGACCTTTGCCTTTATCGGCCTTGAACGGGTTGGGGGCATCATGGTCTATAACGTGACCAATCCGCAGAACCCGGAATTCGTCCAGTACCTCAATAACCGCGACTTCTCTGCCTCCCAGACCGATCTTGAGAGTGGAATGGCGGGTGATCTTGGGCCCGAGGGGCTTGCCTTTATCGCTGCTGGGGACAGCCCCAATGGCAAGCCAATGTTAGCGGTAGGCAACGAGGTGAGTGGCACGACCACTCTGTATGGTATCGATGTGATTGAACTGGCCGCTGACTGACCGTCGGCGTGATAAGGAGAACCGGACCGGGTACTGCCCGATCCGGTTCTATACGTTCTCTCAACCCTGGGAGACCGTCGCCAGTGGTGGCACCTGCTGATGCAGGAACCATTTTTCGGTGACCACCTTGCGGGTAAACCAGTGAGACCGCATCAGGGTACTGGCCAATGGCATTTTGACCCAGTCCGGCACTTGCCAGCCCTCATCCTGAGGCATGGCGCGATTACCAAAACGGCTGGCAATAGCTTCGCCGTAGGCCTGCAGTGCCTGGGCGGAATAATCCTCCTGGTCGCGAATAATGTCTGCCGCCATCAACGCAGACTCGATGGCAGGGCGAATACCCTCGCCGCTCTGGGTGTAGGCCAAGCCGGCGGAATCCCCGATCAACAGCAGGCCGTCATCGGCCAGTTGTCTCTCCGCGTGGGCGTATAGCAGGTAGGCATGACCTTTGAACTTGCCCGGTAAATCGGCCGGTATGCGTCCTTCGGATTTCATTTCCTCCACGAAGGCGTTGAGGTGCTCGGTCAGTTTGTGATTGTCTTCCCGGCCAAGGCCGATATTGAGGAAATTACCTTTTCGGAACACCCAGGCATAGCCCTTCAGGTCGCGGCAGAACCAGAGCTCGGGGGTGTCGCCACGAGCTTCGCACACCTCGGCCTGTTGAGGCGTCATCTCGAATTCCACCTCTTTGGCCGCCACTACGACTTCGTGGCTGCCGGGGCCGTCTCCCATCAGCTTCGCCACCGGGCAGAAATGGCCCCCGGCACCTACGATCAGGGGCGCCTCCCAGGTATCGTTGATCACCCAGTTGCCATCGCGACGAACAATGGACTTGACCGGTGTGTTCAGTTGCTTCGGCACGGCTGTCCTGTCCAGAAGAAACGCATCGAACTCGCAGCGTCGTATGCCGTAGCTGACAATCTCACCGTGGTCATTTTCCACCGCCGATTGCCCCATCATGCCTATACGGAACCGCCGGATGGGCTGAAGGGTTCGTCCGGTGCCGTAGTGGTTGATGTCGATATCGAGACTGTCCATCACCGCAGGAGTAACCCAGCCGGCGCAGGTCTTGTCCCGAGGAAAGTCCTGCTTATCGATTACCAGAATGCGTTTGCCGCTGTCCTGCAGTGCGTGGGCGAGGGTGGAGCCGGCAGGCCCGGCACCTACGATAATCAGGTCGTAGTAGTCCATGATTATGCCTCCGGAGCTGCGGGGGACGAATAGATGTCCTGGCGGTTTTGTGGCAGCTGGTTGTTCCCGCCATGGGTGAAGACCACCTGGAACAGTTGCAGTGACCCGGCGCGGAAGGCGGCTATGGAGCCGGCGAGGTACATTTCCCAGGCCCGGGCAAAGTGCCCGTCGTACATTTCTGTGACCTTGTCCATGTTGCTTCTGAACCGTTCCATCCAGTGGGTCAGCGTCTGTGCGTAGTGCAGTCTGAGATTTTCGACATCCAGCACCGAAAAGTCGCTGTGTTCGCAGATACCCATGAACTCAGAGATACTCGGTGGGTAAGCACCCGGAAAGATGCGTTTCTCGATCCAGGCGTTCATCAGCATGGGCCGGTTGCGGCCGATGCTGTGCAGTAACGCCAGGCCGTCCGGCTTCAGGGAACGACTGATAAGCTCCGACAGCGCCAGGTAATTGTCCTTGCCGACATGCTCCAGCATGCCGATGGACACAAAGGCGTCGTATTGGCCGCTGATGTTGCGATAGTCGTCTTCAACGTACTCAATCAGGTGGTCCAGCTGCTGACGCCTGGCTTCTTCCCGAGCGTACGTCAGCTGTTCTTTCGAGATGTTGTAGGAATGTACCTTCACGCCGTAATTCCGGGCCATATAACGCGCCAGACCACCCCAGCCACAGCCGGCTTCCACAACCGTCATGCCGGGTTTCAGTCGTAACTTGCGGCAAACGTGCTCCAGCTTGGCCAGTTGGGCCTGTTCCAGGGTCAAATCCGGCGTTTCGTAATAGGCGCAGGTGTACTGCATTTCGGCATGATCCAGCCAGAGCCGGTAAAATTCGTTGCCCAGATCGTAATGGTGGTGAATGTTCTCCCGGGCTTCAGAAACGCCAGTAGAGCGGGGGTTATGGTTGCGCCACAGGGCTTCCAGCCATTTGGGCCATTTCTGCCTTGCGTTGTGAATTGAGCGGTAAAGTGTCTCCATCAGCTCCGAAAGGTCGCCATCTACCTGCAGTCTGCCTGCACTGTATAGATCTCCAAACGCCAGGTTGGGGTTGGTAACCAGCGTAAACAGCGCCTTGGGGTCTGTCAGTTTGAGCGTAAAGCGGGCATGGCCTTCTTCAGGGTCAATGAATTCGTTGTTCCACAACTGGAACCGTAGCGGCGGTGACCCGGCCATGCGCATCAGCTTGGCGATCAGCCAGCGTTCATAACTGTGAGGCTCACGGTCCGCCTGCTGCTCTTCCAGGGGCAACGTCAGGACGTGAGGCCTGTCCTCCGGTCGGTCGTTGGTGGACGCTGGGGGCTTCCGGGCGGTGCTTTGGCTCATGGATACATATCTCCCTTTTTCAGCTGGTTAATCACGGACTGAGGTCGGCGGGCTTGGCCGACAGTGATTCAGCATCAGGGCGTGTCCCGATATCACAACTGAGAATCGCCTGCTTCGTCTTTAGTATAGAAAACAAGCGTGTTTTGTCATATCCCCCCACACACCAAAGAATGGAGGGTTGCTATTGGGGCATTAGGTAAAAGGGGTAAAAGCGGGAATGGCGGGCAAAAAAACCGGGGCTGCAAGGCCCCGGCTTGTCGGTGTGCTGTCGGCTGCGCCGACGTCAGTAGGTCGAGCTCATGCCAAACCATTCCGGGAAAATGACGATCATCGCCAGCACCAGTACCTGCATCAGGATAAACGGTAGTACCCCTTTGTAGATATCGGTGGTCTGTACACCGGGTGGTGATACGCCTTTGAGATAGAACAGACTGAACCCGAATGGGGGCGTCAGGAAACTGGTTTGCAGGTTCATGGCAATCAGAATCGCGAACCACAGCATGTTGATGCCCATGGCTTCCGCCACCGGTGCCAGGATCGGCACGATGATGAACGAAATTTCCACGAAGTCGATGAAGAAGCCCAGCACCAGGATGACCAGCATGGCCAGGATAATGAAGCCCCATTTTTCGCCGGGAAGCTGCAGTAGCCATTCTTCCAGCAGGTAATCGCCACCGGTGTAGCTGAACACCATCGAGAATGCGGTTGCACCGACGAGGATGGCGAACACCATGGCAGTGACCTTCACCGTGTCCTTTGAGGCATCCCACACCATCTTGAAGGAGAACTGGCGGTAAATGATGGCCAGCACCACGGCGCCGACACCACCGAGCGCCGAAGATTCCGTGGGGGTGGCAATACCGGCAAAGATGGAGCCCAGTACGACGATGATCAACGCCAGCGGCGGGATAATCGCCAGCAGCGCTGCACGGATTTCCTTGCCCCGTGACAGTCCGCTGTCATCCGGCATGGCGGGGCCGGTTTCAGGCTTGAAGCGGGTGAGAACAAGGATGTAGATGATGTACAGACCGACCAGCACCACACCTGGGATAACGGCTGCCCTGAAGAGGTCGCCAACCGGGAGCCCGAGCACGTCGCCAAGGATAATCAGGATAATCGAAGGCGGTACGATCTGGCCCAGTGTGCCGGACGCACAGATAGTGCCCGTTGCAAGCCGCTTGTCGTAGTTATGGGCCAGCATCACGGGGAGAGAGATCAGACCCATGGCTACCACACTGGCACCGACGACGCCCGTTGATGCGGCGAGCAGGGCACCTACCAGGATGGTGGAAATGGCCAGGCCCCCTGGCAATCCACCGAACAGGCGGCCCATGGAGGTCAGCAATTGCTCGGCCAGCCGGGTGCGTTGCAGCACTACACCCATGAAGATGAACAACGGCACCGCCATCAACACCGTGTTCTGCATGACGCTCATAATGCGATAGGGCATGAAAGCGAACAGATCCATGCCTTCGGCATAGATCCCGAAAAACAGGGCAACGCCGCCAAAGGTAAAGGCAACCGGGAAGCCCAGCATCAGCAGGAGGAGGGCGGCTCCGAACATAATCATACCGATCATGCGAGACCCTCCGCGCCGTGCTTGGGCTCATAGGTCTTGTCGCCGGAGATAACCCGTATTGCGAAGGTCACCATGTTGAACCCGGCGATACCGGTAAACACCGCGGAAATCGGGATCACGCTCTTGATCACCCAGCGATGGGGTAGCCCACCCGGGTCGCCGCTGCCTTCGCCCATGCTGTAGGACTCAACGGCAAAATCGTAACCGTAGTTCCAGATCAGGTAGGAAAAGGGGATGACAAAGATAACAGCACCAACGATGTTGACCCAGGCCTTGGTCTTGTCACGCCAGCGGGTGTAGAAAACGTCTACGCGAACATGGCCGTCCGTGCGCAATGCGTAGGGGATGCCCAGCAGGAACACCACGGAATAGAGATGCCACTCCATTTCCTGCATACCGATCGAAACTTCATTGAAAGCGTAGCGGGCTACTACGTCGTAGAAGACGTTACCGGCCATCAGAATCATTGCGGCACAGGCCACCCAGCCGCAAAAAATGGACAGGGTGGCCAGGCCCTCGTCCAGCTTGATAATCCAACGCATTGATTGTCCTCCGCCAGCGAGCCGGCGATTTTTCAATTGCTATAAACGACAAAACCGGGATCACTGCTAGAGCGATCCCGGCTCAGTTACTGCCGATATGTTACTCGACTTCTGCCATCGTGTTTAGGTAGGCCCGCTCGGAAATGTCCGTGTAGGCCCGGCTCTTCTCAAGATATTCCTGTTGGGATTTTACAATCTTTGCGGCTTGCTCATTGTTCGCTGCCGCTTCTTTCAGGAGTTTCTCGTTGGCCTCGTGCATGGCCTGGAATATTTCCTCAGGGAATTTCTTGATCTGTACGTTCGGGTACTCTTCCTTGATGTTGGCCCAGGCTTCTGCGTTTGCGTGCTGAGAGTGAACCAGCATGTCGTAGGAGGCTGTGCGCATGGCGACGCGCATGATTTCACGAAGGTCGGCTGGCAGTTCTTCCCATACCTTCTTGTTCACCAGGAACTGCAGCTCCGTGGCGGGCTCGTGCCAGCCAGTGTAGTAATAGTCCGCAATTTGCTGGAAACCGAGACGCAGATCCAGGGAAGGACCAACCCACTCAACCGCGTCAATGGTGTTGCGTTCCAGGGCTGTGTAAAGCTCGCCCGGTGGGATGTTGGTCGGATTAACGCCTACTTCTGCAAACACCTCACCGGCGAAGCCAGGAATACGCATCTTCAGGCCCTGCAGGTCTTCGAGAGTGTTGATTTCCTTGCGAAACCAGCCGCCCATCTGAACGCCGGTGTTGCCACCCGGGAACGACAGCATATTGTGAGGCTCGTAAACCTCCTGCATCAGTTCCATACCACCGCCGTGGTAGAACCAGGCGTATTGTTCCATCGCGTTCATGCCGAAAGGCATGCTTGTGAAGAACAGGGTGTTGGGTACTTTGCCTTTCCAGTAGTAGGACGCGGAATGACCCATGTCGTACTGGCCGGCCTTGACCATATCAAAGACACCGAAGGGCGCTTTGTGCTTGTTTGACGAGTCGATGCGGACCTTCAGGCGGCCGTCGGACATTTTTTCGACAGTTTCAGCGAACCGTTTGGTGGTGTCACCGAAAATCGGGAAGTTGGGCCCCCAGGTCTCGGCCAGGCGCAGGGTAAACGTGTCTTGAGCGAGGGCTTGTGTGGAAGCAAAGGTAGTTGCTACAGCCAGCACAGCCGCGGATAGAACAGAACGGATCTTCATTGCTCTTCTAGCCTCTTTTGTCGTTGTTGTGTTGAGAGCCTCTCCCTCTGTCTGGGAAAGTAACTCCTAATTCTAGTTCAAGTTATCAACAAACGTTAAGAAACGGAACGAAAAACCCGCCTCTGTACGACCTAGGTCTTACGACTTTCTCCCGCTGGTCAGCATGAGGTAATGTTTCCGGTCTAGAACAATCCGATCTGCTCACCCGCAGGACGCCTGAAGAGGTCGCTTCTAAGGGGCTCTGCCTGATGAAGGTTCAGGCCCAGTTGCCTTGCGCGCTTTGCGAAGCGCTGGCGGACAAGATCTGCGTAGGGGCCCGTTCCTGTCATTCTGCGCCCGAACTGGGCATCGTAACTTTTGCCACCCCGCAAATCGCGCATGCGATTCATCACATGACTGGCCCGGTCTGGAAAGTGCCGCTGCAACCAGTCCTGGAACAGCTCATCCAGTTCCAGCGGCAGGCGAAGCATGATCCAGCTTGCCCGTTCCGCACCTGCCTCTGCTGCGACCCCCAGAATGCTCTCAATTTCATGATCGTTGATGAACGGGATAACCGGCCCCAGGATGATGCCCGTTGGTACGCCGGCAGCGGCCAGCTCACGGATGACTTTCAGGCGTGTCGCCGGCGCTGCAGTGCGAGGTTCCATCTGGCGCTTCAGGGTATTGTCCAGGGTGGTTAAGCTGACCCGAACGGAACACAGGCCCTGATGTGCCAGTTCTGACAGCAGGTCCAGGTCCCTCAGAATCAGTGCCCCCTTGGTGATAATGGACACCGGATGGCGATACTCGACCAACACCTTGAGGACGTCGCGGGTAATTTCCCGGTGCTTCTCAACCGGCTGATAGGCATCGGTGTTCACGCCAAGGGCAATTGGCGACACACGGTAGCCGGGTTTATCGAGCTCCCTTCGAAGCTGTTCCGCAGCATTGGGTTTGGCGATCAGCCGGGTTTCGAAGTCCAGCCCCGGCGACATGTCCCAGTACGCATGGGTAGGCCGGGCAAAGCAGTATATGCACGCATGCTCGCAACCCCGGTACGGGTTTATGGACTGGTCGAACGGCACATCCGGCGACTGGTTCCGGCTGATAATCGTACGCACCTGTTCATCCACCACTTCGGTTGCCAGTGAGTCAGGGCAGGTATCATCAGCGGGGTCCTGATACCAGCCATCATCGTATTGGCGGTCCGTCACTATGGGCTGGAAGCGGTTCTGTGGGTTGAGGGGTGTCGCGCGAGTCTTCATGGGGGAAACTCCCGATACTGTTTATATATACAGTACTATCGGTGACTCGCGATTTCCAGTTTTCATGTACAGAGAGTGGAAGAATTCAGACATCATCCATCATGCCAATCTGCCTCGCCAGCCTCATGGCTTCGTTCTCCTCCATGGCGCGTAGGGATTCAGCGAGTTCTTTCGCTTCCGGAATCTCTGCCTTGCCGGCCAGGCTGTCATACAGGTCGATCAGCTGATCATGGAAGTCGAACACCTCACGAACAATGCTGTCGAAGTCGAGACTGGCGTAATGATCATCGCAGGTGCGGTGGGTTTTGATGGCCTTGTGTTCGTCGTTCAGGTAGTCGTAGAGCCTTGTTTTCAAAGCCCTTGAATCGGCCTGTTTCTCGAACTCCGCCGTGATGCGCTCGAGTTCGGCCTCATGGTCCGCCAGATACGTCAGCAGTGCCCGGGCTCGCTCCTCCTTGTTCTTTGTTGAGCACTCCGACAAACATCGGGACAGGTGGGCGTGGAGCTCGCGAGCCCACTCAATCAGGTCTTCAAAGCTTTTAATGTCCATTTGCCAGGCTCCTTATCCACATGGGTAATCGGAGAGCGGATGTGAATCGTCACTACTCATCACTACTCATCACTACATCATCAGTACGAGAAGTCTAGCCGACATTGCTAAACTTGTCCGGTGACCCCCACGGCCTGATGAGATACCCTCTGGACGGTAAACCATCTGTGTACTCGCGAAATGGAAACGCCCATGGCAGAGCAACCCCCACTGGGAATCATTGAAGGCTTCTATGGCCCTTTGTGGAGCTGGGAAGAGCGTCGGCAGCTGGTTGCGGCACTGGCTCCCCATGGTTATCGGAACTATTGGTACGCACCCAAGGCGGATGCTTTTCTCAGGCGCCGGTGGAACGAGCCGCATCCGCAAGCGGAGGCCGATGAGCTGGCTGATTTCGCCCGGTTTTGTGGCAGTCACGGAGTCCGGTTCGGCATTGGCCTGAGCCCGTTCGAGGTGTTCAACAATTTCGATGACTCGGCGAAAACCGCGCTGACGCAAAAACTGGCAGCGTTTGATCAGTTGGGTATCACCGATCTGGCGATCCTGTTTGATGACATGAAAAGCGATACACCGGAACTGGCGGCCCGACAGGCGGAGATCATTCACTGGGTGGCAGAACGCAGTACAGCGGACCAACTGACCGTCTGCCCCAGCTACTACTCCGATGATCCGGTGCTGGACCGGGTGTTCGGTCCTCGTCCCGAGCATTACCTGGAAGATCTAGGCAAGGCACTGGACCCGTCCGTGCAGGTGTTCTGGACGGGCGAGGAGGTGTGTTCGCGGGAGATATCGCCGGGCCATCTGCAGCGTGTTTCAGAAGCACTGGGGCGCAAGCCGGTGCTGTGGGATAACTACCCGGTGAACGACGGTGACCGTATGTCCCGGCATCTGCACCTGCGGGCATTTACCGGCCGGCCGGCGGCCAACGGCCCGTATCTCTCTGGCCATGCCATTAATCCCGCGTTACAGCCAACGCTCACTGCGATTCCGGCCATCACCCTGGCCCGTAGCTACGAACAGGGGCCCGGCTACCAGTATGGCAAGGCCTTCCAGCTGGCCGCCGAGGAAGTGTTGGGCAAAGAGTTGGCGCAGCAGGTACAGGCCGATCTGCTCCTGTTGCAGGATGCCGGCTTGCACAGGCTCAGTACCGAACGCCATCAGGCGCTGACGGAATGTTATGGCCACTTTGATCACCCGGCCGCTAGGGAAATCCTGCATTGGCTGGCTGGCCGCTATCAGGTTACCGATGAAATGGTGCAGACCCAGTAACTGGCGGCAGTCGCCTAATTTAGATAATACTCAACCGTAGTCACTACCCTAACGGTTTTTATCGGCTGCTGGCCCTCGCTGACGCCGGGGGCCTGGTCGCGGGCCAGGATCTGGAACACGCCCTGATTGGCGCGGCGCAGGTTCCCCAATTCAGTTTTTGCATCCCTGGCAAACTGTGCGGCGGCCTCGCGGGCGGCGGCGGTGGCCTCGGCAATCATCTCGGGTTTGATGTCGTTCAACCGGTTAAACAGGTAAGTCGGCCCGCCTGGGCCATAATCGGATGACAGAATGACGCCGGAATCCACCAGTTCACTGACAGACTGCGCGGCCTGGCGAATGCGATCGATGTCGTCGCTGCGAACCATCAGGGTCTGGTTGATGATGAACTTCTGGCCGTTGCTTTCCTGGTAGGGATTGGCGCGGGTGTCCGTAACGTCCAGGCGTTGCAGTTCCGCTGCGTCTGTGTCGATGGCTTGCAGCTTGAGGAAGGCCATAATGGCTTCGCGGCTGCTGCGGGCCTTCTCGCGGGCTTCGTCCAGGCTGTTGCCGGTAGCGACGAAACGCAGGGGCCAGAGTGCGAGGTCCGCCTGCACCTCCCGTTCCGCAACGCCCTTGACGGTGACGAAACGGTCTCCGGTGCGTAGCCCGGTCAGGCCGTTGGCGATGAGTGACGCGGAAACAATGGCGGCAATCGCCAGGATCAGGGTAGACAGAATTTTCATCACGGCGTCCTTGTGTGTGGATCTGGCGGATACCATCGCCGCAAATACCGGGGGCGTCAAGCGCCCCCGGAGGGGAGGTCTGCTAAGAGGAGGCGGTTGCCACCTCGGCCTTGCCGGTCTTGATCATGGCGTAGCCAAACCCGATTACCAGCGAACCGATGGCAATGGCGGCCACATAGGGCAGTACTGTGCTTACCGCGTTGGGAATGGCGAGCACGAACAGACCGCCATGGGGTGCCATGAGCTTGACAGTGAACAGCATGGACAGGGCGCCCGTGATGGCGCCCCCCACCATGCACACCGGAATCACGCGCAGTGGGTCTTTGGCCATGAAGGGGATCGCACCTTCGGAGATAAAGCACAGCCCCAGTACGAAGGAGGCCCGCCCGGCCTGCCGTTCGGCCTCTGCAAACTTGGCGCGGGCAATAAAGCTCGCCACACCCATGCCGATGGCGGGCACCATGCCCGCGGCCATGATCGCCGCCATGGGGGCCGAACCACCGCTGCCTTCCGAGAGTAAACCGACACCGAAGGTATAGGCGGCCTTGTTCACCGGCCCACCCAGGTCAAAGCACATCATGGCTCCGAGAATACCGCCCAGCAGGATGGCGTTGGTGGTGCCCATGCCTTCCAGGAAGTTGGTCAGCCCATCCATCAGGGCGGCGGCGGGTTCGCCGATCACGTAGATCATGGCCAGGCCGGTGACCAGGCTGGCCAGCAGCGGAATGATCAGGATGGGTTTGAGGGATTCGATGCTCTCGGGCATTGGCAGCTTCTGGCTGATGAAACGGGCGACGTAGCCCGCCAGGAAGCCCGCGATGATGCCGCCCAGGAAGCCTGCGCCAAGGGTGCTGGCCAGGTAGCCGCCAATCATTCCCGGCGCCAGGCCCGGCCGGTCGGCGATGGACCAGGCGATATAGCCGGCCAACAGGGGAATCATCAACTGGAAGGCGGTGCCGCCGCCGATCTGCATCAACGCGGCTGCCAGGGTGCCCTCCTCTTCAAACGCGTCAATGCCGAACACGAATGACAGGGCGATCAGCAGGCCGCCGGCTACCACCATGGGCAGCATGAAGGATACGCCCGTCAGCAAATGCTTGTAGGGGCCGCGTTTCTCGCCACCACCTCCTGAGGTCGCTTTTTTCTGGCCTTCCTCGACAGAGGCATTGGTCATGGCGTCATCAATGGTGGGCCCCGGTTTTTTCAGGGCGCTGCCGGTGGACGTACGCCAGAGTCGTTTGCCGGCAAAACGGCTCGGGTCCACTTCGATATCGCAGGCCAGGATCACCACATCCGCCGCCTCGATTTCCTCGGCGGTCAGAGGGTCCTGTGCGCCCACGGAGCCCTGGGTCTCCACACGGATCTGGTGGCCAACCGCGGTCGCGGCGGCGGTCAGGGCTTCTGCCGCCATAAACGTGTGGGCGACACCGGTGGGGCAGGCGGTGACGGCGACAATGCGTTTGCCTGCGTTACCTGAGGTGGCAGGCTCGGGCTGTGAAGCATCTGTTGGTTGATAGGGCTCGGCCTGCTTTTCGGCCTGGTCCAGAATCGACGCGGGATCGGGCAGGGCGGCCGTTACCGGGACCTGATAGAGGCGTTTGCCGGCGTAGGCGTTCAGGTCCGTTGGTGTTCCTGTTGCGGCAACGACCAGGTCCGCCGAGGCGATGACATCCTCGGCCAGGGACGACAGTGGTTGCTGCGGGCTGCGAATGTCTGTTCTGGCTTCCCAGCCTTTTTGCTGCGCGGCCCGTTCCAGAGCCCGGGCCGCCAGGAAGCTGGTGGCCACGCCCTGAGGGCAGGCGGTTACAATGATCAGTTTCATGATGGTATCTCCCCATTGTTGTTGTGCCCGGGCCAGGGGGTGACGGAGGTGAAGGAGGTGAAGGAGGTGAAGAGAGTGACGCGGGTTTGCTGAATCAGTTGGATAAAGTCGTCGGCCATTGGATCGCCAACGCCAATGTGTCGAACGCACTCGGCCGACAGCGCGGTGGCGGTTGACAGCACCTGTTCCGGGTGATGATGTTCGAGCAAGCCGTGAATCATTCCGGCCAGCAAAGTGTCGCCGGCGCAGACCGTGCTCGTGGCGGTCACGGGCGGTGGCAACGCTTGCCAGTTACCCTTCGGCGACAGCCAGAGCACGCCTTTTTCGCCCATGGAAATCACCACATTGGCGATGCCGGTGGCCTGAAGTGAGCGACCTGCCTCGGCGATGGCGTCCAGGCTCTCCAAAGGGTGCCCGGCCCATTCGGCCAGCTCTTCCGTATTGGGCTTGATGCCGTCTGGCAGCGCCTTAAGCCCGGCTGTGAGGCCTGCGCCGCTGGTATCCAGCCACACCGGGATGTCTGCTTCGCGAGCCAGGGTGACCAGTTCCGCCAGTGCCTCGGGCTGAAAGCCGCCGGGCAGGCTGCCAGCAATGGCAACGGCATCGAACCTGTTCTTCAAGTTACCCAGGCGTGCCTTTAATCGGTCCAGGGCATCCGCGGGTACGTCAAATCCGGGCCCGTTCAGATCGGTCACACGACCATCGCCCTCGGCAATTTTCACGTTAATGCGATTCTGCCCGGGGATGCGGACAAAGTGGTCTGCCAGGATGTCAGACGAGAACAGGCGATCGAAGGGTGCGGCGTTGATCTCTCCCAGCAGTCCGGACACGGTCACGGTATGGCCGAGACGTGACAGCACACGGCCCAGGTTAATGCCTTTGCCGGCAGCCTCCAGACGTGTGGACCGAGAGCGGTTCACGTTACCCAGCCGGATTGAGTCGGTCTCGGCATTTAGGTCCAGCGCCGGGTTCAGGGTGATGGTGAGTACCCGGGCCATTACAGTGTCTCCAGGGCGTCGCGCACTTCGGCTGCGGTGGCCTTGCCCAGCGCCAGTTTCGCCTGTTCACGGGCGTGTTCGCGGCTAAGCCCGCGGATACAGGCTTTGACTAGTGGCACTCGCCGGCTGGTCACCGACAGCTCGTCCACATCCAGACCCAGCAGTACCGGAATAGCCTGTGGGTCGGAGGCCAGCTCGCCACAGATACCCACCCAGCGTTGGTGAGCATGGGCGGCTTCGACGGTCATGCGGATCAGTTGCAGTACCGAGGGGTGCAACCCGTCGGACTCGGCCGAAAGCTGGCCGTGGCCACGGTCGATAGCCAGGGTGTACTGGGTGAGGTCATTGGTGCCTACCGAGAAGAAATCCACTTCCGGTGCCAGGGTGTGGGCCAACAGGGCACAGGAGGGCACTTCAATCATCACGCCCACCTGCAGGCCCTGGCAGGGAATCTCGGCGCGGACCCGTTCGACGATGGCCTTGGCCGCGCGAAGCTCTTCCAGGTCCTTGACCATGGGAAACATGATTCGCAGTGGGCGGTTGTCGGCAGCCGTCAGCAGCGCGCGCACCTGGGTTTCGAGGATTTCCGGTCGCGTCAGTGACAGGCGAATACCGCGCAGCCCAAGGAAGGGGTTGTCCTCGTGGGGAAGGGGCCAGTAATCCAGGGGCTTGTCACCACCCACATCGAGGGTGCGTGCGACCAGTGGCAGGCCGTTGAGGGCGTCGAAGGCATGGCGATATTCCTTCACCTGGGTGTCCAGGTCAGGCGCGTCCGGATGCTCCATAAAAACGAATTCGGTGCGCAGCAGGCCAATGCCATCGGCGCCCCGGTCGACAGCATCCGGGGTGTGGGCGGTGTTGCCAAGGTTGGCGCATACGTCGATGGTGTGGCCATCGGTGGTGGTGGCTGGCTCGTTCCGGCACTCGTGGGCGTCCGCCT